>JAVEVH010000061.1:0-3536 GCA_034005145.1 Candidatus Dojkabacteria bacterium
CTTCAAAGGCCGGTGTCCTACCATTAGACGATCCCGCAGAAACGAATAATTATACTATACAAGATATATTAATTGAAATATTTGTATATTCATATTAATCTTGTATATATGAAAAAAGGAAAAGGTAAACAAGCTAGTAGAGTAAGGATGACCATAAAGGGAAGTAGTAAGCCTGTTTTAAGAAGAAAGCCTAAGTTTAAGATATCTACTCTTTTTAAAAGAAAGAAGAGTAAATACTCTACTACAAGGAAAAGAAGTAGTAAGAATCTAAAATATATATTACTACCCCTTTCATTTATACTCTTCTCTGCATTTATATTCTTCTCTATAAAATTTGTTCTATCACTTAGAGAAAATGCTTTTGGAGAAAAAGAAGGAGAAATTGGACAAGTAATGGGATTAGAAGAAATACCTACTGTAGCTGGTTCCCAATTTATATTCCAAGATAGGATGGAGGACTCTGTTGTTAAAGATTTTCTCTCACAAGGTAACTCTGCATACAGGTTACCTCATGATAAAAGTATAGAGGAGGTTGAAAACTACTATATGGAAGTTATGCCAGATTTAGGATGGCAATTTGTACAAAGTGTACCCTTGGGAAGCCCTGATAAGAAGTATGGACAGTATTGGGTTAGAGAGGATATGGGATTAAGAATATATTCTAAATTTAGAGATGTATGGTATGAAAGTATTACAGTAGAAGATGCTCAGAGTGCTTTGGCGAATTTAGTAAAAGAAGAAATAGAAAGAGAGATGTTAATGGCAAGTAGTGAAAAACAAGATCTACTTCCAGATTACCCTTGGAGAATACAGGTACCTAAAGAGTATATTATTAAATACTCCCCTACTGATATGAAAGACTTAAGAGCAGTATCTTTTCAAAAGATTGGTAGTGAAGATATTGTAGAGATATTTCCAGTTGGTTATTGGAAGGCTAAAGAGTTAGATTTCATACTTAATGATTACTGTGAATTAAAGAGTACAGAAGAAATAAGATATGGAGTGATGAACAGTATTCCAATATCTTTTAGAGATACCTTAGGATTGAAATCTACATTACAAAAGAATGAAAATACATTAGTAGCATATACAGTACCTAATACATACAACGCTATTGTATATGTAATATCTGCAAACAGTGAGAGTAATCCACTATTAGAGTACCTTATTGAAAATATTAAACCTATGGGAGCTAAAGAGTAGTTCTTATCCTTTTTATTACCTCTTTATTTTTTACTACCTTATATATTTCCCCATCTGTAGCCTTCTTAATACCCTCTATATCACCAAATGTTTTAATTAATCCCTTCCTTCTTTTCTCTCCAATACCCTCTATACTATCTAATTTAGAAACTTTAGACTGTTTAATACTCTCCTTCCTAAAATGAGAAATAGCGAACCTATGAGCTTCATTTCTTAAATCAATTAATATCTCAGGAGAATCAATATCTACTCTTAATATCTCTTTACCATTAAATATCCAATACTCATCTAGTAATGTTTTTCCTCTTCTTTTTAGATACCTACCCTTACTAATACCCATTAAAAAGATATCCTTAGGAATTACATCTTTAACAGAATTTAATTGCCCCTTACCTCCATCTATCAATACTAACTGAGGTAGATTCTCTTTATGCTTAAATCGTCTCTCTAAGACCTCTTCTAGCATTTTAAAATCATTAGGAGTATCCAAACCCCTTATTTTAAATATCCTATACTCTGACCTATCTAGCTTACCCTCTATAGCTACAACCATAGAGCCGTAGGCGTGCTTACCCTGAATATTAGATATATCGTAACACTCTATTCTCTCTAACTTAGGTATACCCAACTCTATACTTAAAGAATTAAAACTACTCTTTCTAGCTTTAGACCTTCTACTCTCATAGCTTTCAGTATCATCATAATATGTAAAATCTATATCCTGTCCTATATATTTTAAATCATTAATCCTATCTCTTAGTTGAGTAGCTTTTTCATAATCTTGCTGTTTAGAATATATCTTCATCTCTCTTTCCAACCTTTTAATATGATTTTGTTGTTTACCCGAGAGAAACCTAATTATGGAGTTAATATTTTTTCTATACTCTTTTTTAGTAATAGCTCCGGCATATGGACCAGGACAGAGACCAATATGGAAATACAATGAGGATGAACAATCTTTGTTTTTACATGTACAGAATGGGTACAATTTACGAAGGTAAGTATATACCCTCTTTATACTCAATCCACTAGGATACGGTCCAAACAGTTTACCTCTAGAGTATTCCCCTTTCTTTATTGTCCTAACTATCTTTACAGTAGGTATCTCATCCTTACTATTTATATATATCCAAGCATATGATTTATCATCTTTAAGCTGTGTATTAAAGTATGGTTTATGTTTCTTTACCAATGCTGATTCTAATATTAATGCCTCTATCTCATTATTAGTTTCTATTACTTCGAAATCCGAAACCAATGGCATCATTTGTACTATCCTAGGTCTTTGGGATATATCACTTTGAAAGTAAGAGGTAACCCTCTTTTTTAAATTAAGGGCTTTACCTACATACAGTATTTCAGATTTTTTATTTAAGAATTTGTATACTCCTGGTAAATCAGGAAGTGTATTTAGTTTTTCTAACAACCTTTTATTCATCCCCTATTATACCTTAGAATTTCCTTAACCACCTCTTAGTTTCACTATTCATACTAATTCTTTTCTCTAGTAAAACACTTTTGTTCTTACTACCGTTATTTACAATTATTCGAACAGGAGTATCCCCATCAGAAGAAGAGAGATACTCTTTAAGACTCTTAATCTCATCTTGTGTATGTTTATCCCTAATCCTAAATGTCACACCCTCGAAGTTATCGCCATGCTTATCTTCATCAATATATTGACCTTTCTCCATTATTAAACTCTTATCATTTTCTTTTACAGATATTCTTGCAGCTATTAATATCGGTTTACCTTCTACTAGAGTATCTTTAATCTCTTGATATGTTTTAGGAAATACAATTATATCTGCTACTGAGGACTTATCCTCTACGCTTAGAAAGGCCATTACTTCTCCCTTCCTAGTAGTGATTCTCCTAACTTTGTTTACCATTACTCCAAGTACCACAAGATTGTTATTCTTCTTTTCTAATGCCTCTTTAACGGAGAGTACATTTTTTGATTCAAAGAAATCTTGTAAGTTATCTAATGGGTGGCTTGAGAAATACAAACCTAGGAGATCTTTCTCCCACTGTAATATTTGAAATTTAGGAGCTTTTTGGGTATTAGGTAATGGAGTAGCTACACTCTCTATATTCATTTCATCTCCATTTGTAGCTAAAGAGAATATATCTATCTGACCCATACTTTTTGATGATTTACTCTTCTTAACCCTTTCATATATCTGAGGTGCTATTTCAAGTAGTGCATTCCTTTCTCCAAACTCATCCATACTACCTGACATAATGAGGTATTCTACAGCCCTTTTTTGTATATTATGTATAGACATCCTCTCTATGAAATCATCTAGATTTTTAAATTCTCCATTCTCTTT
>JAVEVH010000013.1:0-9471 GCA_034005145.1 Candidatus Dojkabacteria bacterium
ATATGGATAAAAAAATACGAATTATAGAGTGGTAATATGCTTAAATACGCATTTATACTCAATAACTATAAGGTAAATATGCACAAAATAATACTATACATCCCTGTCCATAATATTAATTGCATACCCCTCTATTAGAGCTTTGGTAATCTTTTCTAAAACAGAAGATAAATCCCTTTGATACTGACTTTGAGATATACCCATTTTTAAAGCAGCATTCTCTTGATCAATATGCTCTAAATACCTTAATCTAAGAACTTCTAACTCCTCATAGGAGATACTTAGTTCATTCAATTCTCTTAAAGGTATTCCTCTAGGTTTAAAATACCTTTGATTAAAATTAAATCCTAAATTTCTTCTTCCTCTTCTTCTCATATAATTTGTAAATATTAATTAAAATAGGGGCAGTAAATCTACTGCCCCCTTAATTCTGTTAGGAACAGAATATACCCTTCATAGGTGTACCGCACTTAGGACACTTCTTTTGAGTACAAGGTATTCCTCTAGTATGTGATTCTTTGTATCCACATGCTGGACATGTACATTCTTTGTTTCCTTGCTTTCTAACTCCCAACCTAACAGATCCCCCTATTTGACCCTTTCCATTTCTGTTTGGCATATCTAATATATTAATAATTTAGATAATGGGTATATACCCATTAAATAATAGTACGAGGTTATTAAAATGTCAAGAACAAAAAAGAGATGGCTTTTATATATACACCATCTCTCTTGCCCAAAACTTTTTTAATTATCTATTCCCGTTCTCTCCCTTATTCATCTCTTGTACACCCTGAACATCTTGTGCAGGCTCTCCCTCTCCATTCTCATCACCAGCCTTTATCTCAGCCTGATTTTTATTTTGAGTCTCTTCACCCTTATTTTGTTCTGCCTCTTGAGCTTCTACCTTTAAACCAGTACTCTCCTCAAAATTCTTAATCTCAGATCCCATCTCTTCAGAGTATGAATCCCTTACTCTTTGTAATTCACCCGCCTGTGTAGCCTCTCCACTCTTTAACTCTAATCTATTCTGTACCTCACCTAGTACCTCTTGGTTATTTTGGATCTTAGCAGCTAATTTATTCATAACCTCTAATTGCTCTTGAGCCTGATTCATATCTCCAGCTCTTAACTGAGTCATTTCACCAAGCATAGCTCTTACTCTCTCCTGTTGAGCCTCTACTTCAGAAATACAGTTAGCAATCTGCTCTGAATTCTCACCCTCGGACATTTTCTTAAGCTCTAATACTCTCTCATCCATTATATCCATTTCATATCCTGCTCTATCTAATGGATTAATGGTAAGTGTTCTTCTAATCTGCTCTACAGCTTTATCTACTGGGAAAAGCATTTCTCCAGGCATAGCAGAATCAGAAGCATATACTACTCCACTAGCAATAGCGAATGTAGTAAATACTGTTGCAACTGTAACAATTGCTTTGAACTTTGTATTCATAGTAATCGAATTAAAAAAATTATTTAAGTTCGTATTACTATTACGATTATCTAGGGAATCGGTTACAACACTATTTAAATGATTTAATGTTTTCTCCTGCCACTCCTGACTTGGTTTAGGATTAATATTTTTAAATTGTCTCTCTAAATCTCTCTCTTCCATATTATTTATTCATAATATATTTTAACTTTTTAATAGCTCTATGTATCATTACCTTAGTAGTATTTTTGCTCTTACCAAGTATCTTAGCTATACCCTCTATCTCTAAATCTTGTACATACCTTAGTACAATCACCTCTTTCTCTTTCTCCTTAAGCCTATCCAAATTCCTTAAAATATCACTTACTGCACTCTCATCCTCTACAGATATATTTAAATCTTTTACATATATATCCTCGTCAAAACTCTTAACAGAAATCTTCTTTTTCCTATATGTATCTATTAAATAGTTCCTAGCTATTACATATATCCAATTCTTTAATGTAGATTTTGAAGGATTAAAGGTAGTTCTTTTCTCCCAAGCTTTTACAAAAATATCTTGAGTAATATCTTCAGCTAGCTCTCTGTTATACCCACATCGTATATATACATACTTATATAGTGGTTCATTTAGCCATTTGAAAAGATTTTCTAAGTCTTGTCTACTATTTAGTTTATTAATACTCATTAACTATTACGTACTAAAAGATATTTAGTTACACAACTGTATTATATCACTAAAAAGTACCAGAAATATCACCAATGATATCCCAAAAAAGAAGGAAGAAAGAGAAGATAAAGAGGATGAGAGAGAAAAGCATTAGGAAGTCTACAAGATTTTTAGAAGTATTATTCATGTCTGTAAGTGTGAGAATTTAGGTAGGAAGACAAGTTTTACAATATCAAAAATCTTTAGAAAGAGTAAAGTGCTTATAGTTGGGAATCGGGGTGACTCGACTTGAACGAGCGACCTCTTGCACCCCATGCAAGCATTCTAGCCATCTGAACTACACCCCGTAACAATGATTATACTAAAGCCCTATTTCATCAGCAATACTATTCATTTCTATTAACGCTATCTCAATAAATCTTTCTAAGCATATTCCTACTTTATCAATATCATATATATATTCCCTATTTACTGCCTTAGCAAAGTCTTTCTTTTTTAACTTCTTTAAAACAGAATCTACTCCTACACTACTAATCTTTTTATCTGGTTGTACTAATGCACAAGCTACTAGAAAACCACTAAGGTTTTCACTAGCAGCAAGAGCATAGTCTATATGACTTTCTCTTTTCTCTTTAATATCTGGATGATCTTCATAATGAGATTTAATAGCGTGATATACATCAGTAGGTATATCTTCTCCTACTTTAAGGTTTTCTTTTTCTAAAATAGTATCAAACTCAATTACATGCCTTTTAGGATCTTTATTTACATAGTCAAAATCTAAGTCATGTAGTAAGCCACTTAATCCCCATTTATAAGTATCTTCATTTAACTCCTTAGCAACACCAATCATAATGACTTCACTCTCTCTCATATGAAGCTTTAACCAAGGAGTCTGTACATACTTATTTAATAGCTCTAAAGCTTGTTCTCTGCCTATCATCTTAAAGTGTAATCTCAACTATTACTTGGTTAGGACTTTGAGTAGCACTTAGTTTAAATGGCTTCTTACCACTAATACCTCCAAATTTGTATATAGAGGTTTCCCCGGACCTACTTACAAATGCACTTACACCACTAGGAAGAGAAATTGTACTACCCCATGTAGACACCTTATCTGTATCTAATGATTCGAATGTAACAACTAGCATACCCTCATCATCATACATAGCGTTTACAGAAGGTATTGGATTAGAAGCTCCACTAGCTACTGCATATACAAATTTTAATACTCCACCAGATATACTGTATGAGTATGTAGTAATCTTTGCACCCTCGTCTGATGTCATACCCTCAATACTCTGTTCATCACTACTAAACTGTGTACTACCGTAATCTACAGTAGGAGCTTTGTAATCTGTATCATATGCCACCTTAACAAAGAATACCCAACCATCACCATCATCTGTAACATTAACAGAGAAAGCATTATTCGCTAATACACCAATATCATATATCCTTGTATTTTCTAAGGAAGTAATAACCCTATACAAACCAGTTATTGCCCCCTTATCAACAATCAAACCATTCTCATGAGTAATCCCTGTACTATCAGATACAATATTTTTAATCGTAACCCTTATTACACCTTTGTCATACATAGGTTCAACAGTAAATAGGGGAATTGATGTACTTGATTCTTTTGGAAGTACAGCAAAATCAAACTCATGATATCCATCATCTGATGACTCCTCAATACTAACTATCTCAGATTCATAGTCACCATCTTCTCCCAATACCTGTTTAACCTTCTTAAATTCATCTGGGTTTTCCAAATATCCTAAATCTTCACTCTCATCTTCTTCCTCTTTGCTCTCTTCCTCTTGTACATTTGTATCTTCATTTACAATCTCCGTATTCTCATCTTCCTGCTTAGTACATCCTGATAGTAGTACAGCGCTAAGTAGTATTACTAACATGTAAAGGAATATATTCTTTTTCATTCTATTTTTACTTAATTAATATATCCATATCTTAACACAGTAAGTATTTCATAAAAAGAATTAACATTCTCTCATACAAGTGTTAAATTATATTATGCCCAAAGAGATAAATATATCGGATAGGAAAAAGAAAGATATTAAGGAAGAGAAAGTTACTCAAAAGAGTAAAGAGGCTGTAAAAGAACCTACTACTGTAGAGAAGGTTCAACCCACTACCAATGTAGTAGAACCTAAAAAAGAGAAAAAGAGTCTTCTTGCTAACAAGAAACTTCTAATACTCTTAATAGTAGGACTTTCCCTACTCGCTGGTATAGCTGCTTTCTTTTACTTTGGTATATACAAAAGTAAGCCATATATTAAACCTGCTGAATTGATAAATCTAAATGATGAATATTTAGTTTCATTAGCTGTAACCCAACCACTTTCTCCCCTCCCTATTCCAATACCAACAGAACCGAAAACAGAACCTAGTCCAATTAATGGAAAACTGTTTACTAAAACTGAAATAAAGGATTTAAGTACTAAAAGACCAGTAGCAGTGATGATTAATAATCATGTGGTTGCTAGACCACAATCAGGATTAAATAGTGCTGATGTAGTATATGAGACATTGGTAGAATCTGGTATTACAAGATATCTAGCAATCTTTTGGAGTGAAGCACCTAAAAAGGTAGGCCCCATTAGAAGTGCAAGACAGTACTACTTAGAATGGTTAAGCCCATATGACCCTCTCTACATATATGATGGATGTGCCTCTACCACTGATCCTAGAACAAATGCTTGTGGGAATATATATACTTACAATATTAAGAATATTGCTACCATTGGAGCATGGAGATGGAATGATGGGAGAAGATATGCTCCACATAATGAGTACTCTTCTGTTCTCTCTGCTTGGGAATATGCTAAAAAGCGAAATTGGGATAGTATGCCTAGTATAGAGAGTTGGAGTTTTAAAAGAGATTTAAGCTCTGATGAAAGAGGACTACAAACTAAGGTTAAGATTGTATTCCATGAGAGATTAAATAACTCAGGTGCATATGATGTAATATGGACATATGATAATAAGAGTAATTCTTACTTTAAACAGACTGGTGGGAAAGCAGATATAGATCAAGAAACAAATACTCAGGTATATACTAAAAATATCATAATACAGGAAACTACGTATACTCCATCATATGACTCTGCAGGTAGAGTTATACAAGCTACCATAGGAGAAGGAAAAGCTACATACTTAATAGATGGAAAGATAATAACTGGGACATGGAAGAAGAGTTCTCGAACAGATAGAACAAACTATTACGACAAGGATGGTAAAGACATCCAATTTAATAGAGGAAGGACATGGGTAACTGTAATCTCTCGCTCTGTCGGAAAATTTGATATAATTGAGCAATAAATTGCCCCATGGCCTAGAAGGCCTATTTAATATTATATATATTAGGGCACATGCTTAAGAGTTTATTCATATCGAAAGTTAGAATTAGAGTATTAGAGAAATACATGGCAGACATAAATAAGTCTTACCATGTTAGAGGTCTTGTTAGAGAGTTAGGTGAAGAAATTAATGCAGTAAGAAGAGAGTTACTCAATCTTAAGAAAGCAGATATTCTCTACTCCACTAAGGATGGGAATAAGATAATGTATTCCATTAATAAGAAGTGCCCAATAATATGGGAATTAAGAGGAATGTTTTTTAAGGAATCTAAAACAGGTAAAATCCTCTACGATACACTTTCTCCTGTAGAGGGTATTAAGGTAGCAATAGTTACAGAAGCATTTATAAAAGAAAAATCAGAAGATCCTTCAGATATAGATATGCTCTTTATCGGTGATATGAAAATAAGAGATCTTTCCTCTGCTGTAAGTTCATTAGAAAAAGAATTGGGTAGAGTTATTAAATTTGCTGCTATGAAACTAGAAGATTTTGAATTTGGTAAGAAGAAACAGGACCCAATCTTAATGAATGCTCTAAGAAGAGATAAAATAATTGTACTTGGTAAAGATACTGACTTACTCTAAACACTATGAACGTTCCAAAGATTAAACTTAAGAAAATCAATCTAAGTAGTTTTTTTAAATATATCCTCTCTGTATTAATAAGCTCCCTAATACTAGCCCTTGTATTAATATCCCTACCACTTACTGAGAGAGTTACCTCTTCTGCTACATACGATTTAGTGAATAAGAAAGATTACTACTGGTCTAAAGAGTATAAGCTTGAATTAGATACCTCTCAAAGTATAAGGATAGATAGTGATATAGAGGAAGTAAAATCCATACTACACAGAAGGCTTAGAAAAATAGGCGTAGAGGAATCTTCCTTAAATCTTTCTAAGCAGGGAGATACAAACTTCTTAGTACTAACTGTACAAACCTCTAAGGATATTGATGTTGTAGAGAGCCTAATTAAAACTCCTTTCCTTGTAAATATTGTTACTAGAAAGGCAGATATAGATTTCGAGAATCCAGAGGATGTAATAGCTCCATATCTTTTAGAGAATTACGACCCTACTCCATTTACAAGAACTTCATTTAGAAATGTATATATTACTCAATTAAAAAATTCTAACAATGAATACTCTTACTTTGCCCTCTTTAAAACATGGCCATGGGGTAATGAATGGAAGACTTTTTTGCAAGAGAATGCTGGACAAACAGTAGGTGTAGCTTTAGATGAATTCGTTACACCTGTACAAATACCTACAGACCAATCTCTCTTCGCAGTGCCAGTATCCTCAACAGAGGAAAAATACGCACAAGCAGTTAGTATACTGTATAACTCAGGACAGATGCCCATCTCATACACTGTAGTAGATGAGAAAGAATTAGATGTAGATATTGCAGAAATAGATTACATTAAATTAACAGAGGGGATATTAATTGCTGTTGTATTAATATATCTTTACCTTTTGATAATAAATAAAACCTCTAGAGATACTTTGTTAATATCAGGTATATCAACTGTACTCACTGTATCTACTTGGATAGCATATCTAAAAATTTCAGAAACACCCACTGACATATTCATCTTAGCATTAGAAGTAATAACCATAGTAGCAATGATTCGTCTAATAGCTGAAAACCTAGAATCTAAAATGATAGTTACTGTATTACTCGCATTAATATCTAGTATAAGCATATTAATGGGTTCAGGATATATAAAGATATTTGCATATGATTTACTAATATTAATAATCCTAAGCAATATATCTTTGTATATAAGTAAATACTATTTAGATAATGTAAAAAAGTCATTAAAGCTATGAATCTTTTTGAAAATATAAGTAACAGTTGGAGTAAGTATGAAATAAATACAGAGATAGCATATCTCATATTAATCTTTTCAATTTCAATCTTAACCATATACTTCTCTACTAAAGAGAGAAAGATATTAATACTTTCGGTAGTATCCTTTGTAGTAGCTACTCTCACGAATTTGATAGGAATATATATCGTAAATACGCTCTTTAGAATAGATGTTACAGAGATATTTAAAATGATACCCCTAATTACATATATCCTAATACTCTCTAACCTAGGGACACTAATTGGATATTACATATCAAAGAAGAATAGTAAGGGATTCAATTTTTCTACAGTAAGAAAAGAATACTACAGTGATTCAATAAAACAAACCATATTCTTACTTCTACTAGGATCTTCTACATTACTCTTTCTCTCTGTACAAACAGAGGTTGTCATATCAATATCAATTCTCTCTACAATAATAGCAGTATGGTCTACATACGCAGTTTCTAAATACATTCTCAAATGATAGATTACAAAGGTAAGATAATTGTAATAGCTGGTCCAACTGCATCAGGGAAATCAGATATTGCCGTCAACCTAGCAAAAGAAATAGACGGATATATAATTAATGGAGACTCTAGACAGGTATATAAATATTTAAATATAGGGACTGCTAAACCTAAATTCCAAGACTCTGAACATATTATAGATGGTATTAAACATTACCTCTATGATTTTGTAGATCCTAAAAGTAACTACACTCTCTTTGAATATCAATTAGCTATAAACGATATCCTTACAAAAGAGAAAGGTATACCCATATTAGTAGGAGGTAGTGGTTTGTATATAGATAGTGTTGTATTTAATTACTTACTAACTGAAAATGATGATACAGATACTACTCTTCAAAATAAAAGTGTTGAAGAGTTAAAAGAGTTAGCTAAAGCATACTTACCTAATATGAATGAAAGTGATAGAGAGAATAAGCATAGATTAATAAGGGCTATACAAAGAAAAGGTATTAATCAGAAAAAAGGTAATACATTAAATAATAGATATTTTGTTTTAGATGTAGAGAAAGAGATATTAGAAAAAAGAGTAAAAGACAGAATAGATAAAATGTTTAAAGAGGGTTTACTAGAAGAAAATATCTCTTTACTTGAAAAAGGATATACATACGAAGATAAGGGGATGAATAGTATAGGGTATATCGAGTTTAAGGAGTATTTTGATAAAAAGAAAACATTAGAACAAGTAAAAGAAGATATATATATAAATAGTATGTCATATATAAAAAGACAAAAGACTTGGTTTAAGAGAAATAAGGGTAGTATATGGGTAACTGATGAAAAAGATATATATTACGAAGCATCAAATTTCATTTTAAAAGAGTAATCCCCATCCTTACTCTCTATTAGATATATTGTATCTACAGTAAACTCAATATCTTCTAATTGTAATTTCCTAGATACTCTAGCAATATCCTTAGCTACATTCCTATACTCCTCCTGAGATAGGTCCTTACTAATTCTTCCAATAGTTAGATGAGGTACAAACATACTAGTATCCTTTCCTCCTAAGTTGTTTCTTAATTGTAAAAGTAACTCTCTTAGCTCTTCTCCCCCATCTTTTAATTCTAAATATACCAACTCTTTATAGTTTCTTGATATACCTACTTTAACAGTAGCAAAGGAGATGTTAATTTTAGGAATATGTACTTTCTTCATTTTCCTTCCGAGGAGGAATTTGTTAAGAAAGGAGAATCTTTCTCCCAAGTAATACAAACTAATATGATATGTTTTAGGTTTAACCCATCTAACAGGAATACCAAAGTCATCAAACATCATACCTACCTCTCCAATAACCTTCCCTATCTTGTATTTAGATTCTTTTTCTGGAATAAAGCCTAGAAAGTAACTCATATATTACTTCTTCTCTATTTTATCTATACCCATATATTTTTGTAGTACTTGAGGAATGAGTAAGGAACCATCCTCTTGCTGATATGTTTCAATGAGGGCAACCATTAATCTACTTGTAGCTAAACCAGAAGCGTTTAAGGTACTCATATACTCTGTCTTCTCTCCATTACTTGGTCTATACCTCATATTACCCCTTCTAGATTGATACTCACGTACATTTGAAATAGAGCTAACTTCATAGTACTG
>JAVEVH010000013.1:9571-15785 GCA_034005145.1 Candidatus Dojkabacteria bacterium
CCTGAGAGTTTAGTAGCTCTATCAAAATCAAATAGTTTTAACTCTTTACCAATCTCTACATGATCCTTTATCTCAAATTTGAATTCTGGTTTCTCTCCTACAGTTTTAATAACCTCATTCGACTGCTTATCTCCTGCTACTACATCATCATCAGGGATATTGGGTAGTACTTCTATTAACTTTGTTAATTTACTCTCTACCTCAGAGAGCTCACTCTCTAACTCTTTTACTTTAGATGAGAGTACTTTAAGTTCTGATATTAAGGTATTAAACTCATCACTACCCTTTGGAGTATTAGCCATCCTATCATTGAAACTATTTTGCTGCGATCTTTTAGCCTCAAACTCTTTAAGAAGCTCTCTCTTACTTTCATACAACCTTACTATCTCATCTAAGTGTAAATCTTCCTTAGCCATTCTCTTTAATAAACCTTTTTCTACTTGCTCTCTCTCCTCAACTATTTTTTTAATATCTATCATCTATATACTGTAAAAATATTATATCTATTACCCTTATTATATTCTCTCTATATTCTGTTATCAATACAAGGGACAGATGTGGGACAGACCCTCTGTTTTGTCCAACGTACGAGATATCTCGGAAAAACTTTTCGCTTTCCTAGACTTTTTGTTTCTTCTAAAACGGTATGGTAAGAGAAGAAGATTGCCGTCGGTACCCTGTTTTTTGTAAAAGAATAGGGACAGATGTGGGACAGAGCTTTTACATATCTGATATACTGGAAGATATGAAAAAAGAGTATAGGAAGTTACATAGTTTGATAAAAAAATCCCAGAATATATTGATACTTACACACAAAGGACCAGACTTTGATGCCTTTGCTAGTGGTTTAATCTTAAAAAATTTTCTTAATACCTACTACCCTAAAAAAGCAGTAACCTTTAAGGCTAGACAATCTCCTACACAAAATATTCCCTTTATGCATGAGATACAGGTAGCTAGTAAGATAGATGGTACTAATGAAGAATTAGTAATATTAACAGATTCATCAGGATGGAATATGTGTGTAACAGGCCAAGATACAATACAATTAACTACTAAAGCTAAAGTAGCAGTAATAGATCATCATGACACAATAGAGAGTAAAGCAGATGTTACCATTAACAACAATATGAGCTCTGCTACAGAACAGGTATTAGATTTCTGTATGGAGGTAAAGGGTAATTACAAAATTACAAAAGAGATTTCTGAATTAGGGCAAATAGGGATAATTGCTGATACAGGGAGATTTCTGTATGAGAATGCTACACCACATACATATGAGTTAATGGCTAAGTTGAGAAAAATATATGAATTAGATATAGAGGATTTTGAGTATAGGAATACGAAGTTACCTGTAGATGCATTACTACCAATAAAGATATATCTCCAAAATATCCATATACAAAAAGATATGTCCTTTACATATCTTACTAACAAAGATATTAAAGAATTTGGATTAACTAAAACAGGTATAAATAATGCACAGATGTTTTTAAGAGATAATATAATTAGAAATATACAGGGAGTACATTGGGGCTTTATAGCCAAACCATCATACTTAGCAGAAAACGAATGGTATGTATCCTTTAGAAGTACAAAAGGATATCAACAGGTAGATAAAATAGCTGAAACATTAGATGGAGGAGGTCATCAATACTCCTCTGCGTGTAAAGTAAAAGCAAATGATGGAGATGAGGCTAGTAGAATAGTTTTAGAAACTATAACTAAGGTGTTAAGTACTACTCCTTCTTCCCCTCCTTCTCCAACTCCTTAACCTTCCACATAAATATCCTACTTCTATCTTTTGCATGAGGGTAATCTATTGCAAAACTATATGCCTGTTCTAGTATGACTCTTGGTTTCTCTTTAGCCCATTTAATATACATAGTTACTCTTTTTGTATCTCCTAACTTACCTGCTAACTGTAATCCGTAATACTGATACTCCTTAGATATATACTTATGCTTATCATTAATAATGACTTTCTTTTTAGAAAACTCTTCAGTATTAAATAACTCCTTTTGAACTTTGGAATCTTTTTCCTTCTCTGTTAATTTTGAGAGTAAATCTTTAAGAGATTCCATATATATTTGTAATAAATATTACTCTTTTTTCTTTTTACTCTTAGGAAGAATATCCTCATATATTTTTTGAGTAGACTGTTCTAATTCTGATCTCATTTGAGGGAAGAATGTACCCTCTCTACCTGATATATCTTCCATAAACCAGAATATTCTCTCACTTTGACCATATCCACTTGTAGGTGGCATACCGTACTCTAACATCTCTACAAAATCTATATCTAACATCTGAGCCTCTTCATCTCCTCCTTCTCTTAATCTTTGTTGTTCTTTAAATCTTTCTAATTGCTCAATTGGATCATTTATCTCAGAGTAACCATTACCTAACTCACTACCTGCAATTATTGGTTGGAATCTCTCAGTTAATCTACCATCATCCTCTCTTGCTTTGGCAAGGGGAGATAGGAACATAGGTTGATTAATTAGAAATGCTGGTCCAGATATTGTAGCTCTAATGACCTTCCACATATTATCAATCATTCGATTTCTGTTCATATCACCATCTATCTCTATTTTATTATCCTTAAGAGCTTTCTCTAACTTCTCATCTGAATCATTAAAGATATCTACACCAAATCTCTCCTTTATTATATTTGCATAATCTATCTCTTCCCATTCATCTGCTAAATCAAATGTATGACCCCTTGTTGTAAATTCTGTTTTACCATATACCTTGTTAGCAATCTCTAAGAAAAGCTCTCTAACTAATTTCATATTATCCCTGTAATTAGCGTATGCCCAATACCATTCAATATCATAGAATTCTTGTAGATGCTCATCATCCATACCCTCATTTCTAAAGTTAGGACCAAATGTATATATCTTTTCTAATCCTCCCCCTATTAATCTCTTCTGATATAGCTCTGTAGATATTCTTAAGTAGAGATCAATATTTAGCGCGTTATGATGTGTAATGAAAGGTTTAGCATCTGCACCACCTGTTACTGTCTCTAATACAGGTACTTCTACTTCCATAAAGCCATTCTTTTTTAGAAACTCTCTTTGTACTTCCCAGAACTTAGCTTTTCTTTCAAACAATCTAATTCTTTCTTCATTAATAACTAGGTCTAGGTATCTTCTTCTAAACTTTTGCTCTTTATTTTTTAAATTCCTTGGAATAGGTCTAAGAGATTTAGTTAAGAGTTTCACACTCTTAGAAAGTACAGAAATCTCACCTGTCTTACTCTTACTAATCTCTCCTCTTACCTCTATGAAATCTGCTAAATCTAATAGATCTAGATTCTCCCAACTTAAAGACTCTTTATCATTTTCTAACCAATCATTCTTAACAATGATTTGTATACTTCCAGACTGATCCTTAATATCTGCAAATATTAACTTACCATGTGTTCTCCATCCCACTATTCTTCCTGCTACTGTATGTACCTTACCTTCGTACTTTTCGAAATCCTCTTTTATCGTTCCAATACCTATATCCCTATTAGATTTAGCAGGGTATGGATTAATACCTAAACTTTTAATCTTTTCTAATTTCTCTAGTCTAATCTTTCTTTGACCAATGAGATTACTTTTTAAAGAGTCCTCCATTTATATATTTCTACAATTTATTCTATCCCCAAATTATATCACAACGAAAAATTACATCTACAAAGGAGATGATGTATAATTGGGGGATTAAGATAATATACTTTAAAGATGTCAGAGGATATTTTACAAAAGATTACAGCATTAGCAAAAAGAAGAGGAATAATATTTCCTAATTCAGAAATATATGGTGGTATGGGGGGATTCTATGACTACGGTCCTGTAGGTGTAGAGATGAAAAACAATCTTAAAAGATATTGGTGGAAGAACATTGTAGATATGAGAGAGAATGTTGTAGGTATAGATGGAACGATAATATCACATCCTAAGGTATGGGAGGCATCAGGGCATCTCACAGGCTTTGCTGACGAGGTAGTTGAGTGCAAGAAGTGTCATCAGAGATTTAGACCAGAGGATATAGATGAAAAGTGTCCTAAGTGTGGTAATACGGAATTTACTGATTCAAGAAAATACAATATGTTGTTTAAAACAGAGGTAGGAGTATTAGAGGGTGAGAAAATGGATGCATATTTAAGAGGTGAGGCGTGTCAGAATATATATTTGAATTTTAAGAGTGTTGTAGATTCTACTAGGCAGCAGATTCCTTTTGGTATAGCACAGATTGGTAAAGCTTTTAGAAATGAGGTTACACCTAACAAGCTAACATACAGAACTAGAGAGTTTGAACAGTGGGATTTACAATACTTTGTACATCCAGATGAGATGGATAAATGGTTTGAGTATTGGAAAGAGGAGAGGATGAAATTCTATAAAGGGTTGTACAGAAAAACAGAGAACCTAAGATTCTGGGAACATCCTAAGGACAAACTAGTATTCTATGCTAAGAAAGCCTTTGATATACAGTATCAGACACCATGGGGTTGGTCTGAAAATGAGGGTATACACTGGAGGGGAGATTACGATCTAACACAGCATGGTAAATTTTCTAAAAAAGATTTGTCATATACAAATCCTCAAACAAATGAAAAATATATACCTTGGATTGTAGAAACATCTGGTGGAGTAGATAGAACTCTCTTATACTTACTCTTAGATGCATATGACGAGGAAGATTTAGGAGAGGGTAATACTAGAACAGTTCTTAAGATTAACAAAGATATTGCAGCATACAAAGCAGCTATATTCCCACTTGTTAATAACAAAGAAGATATTGTTAACAAAGGTAGAGAGATATTTAGTATGTTAGCAGAGAATAATAAGGTAGTATGGGATGATAGGGGAAATATTGGTAAGAGATATAGATATCAAGATGAGATTGGTACACCTTACTGTATTACAATAGATTACGAAACATTAGAAAACAATACTGTAACAGTAAGAGATAGGGATACAATGAAACAGGAAAGAGTTAAGATAGAGGATTTACAATCAGCTATCAATTAACAAACATCTAATACCTTGTATGAGATAGTATTACCTCTTACTTTAAGTGATACAGTATCACCTACTTTAGCTTTTAGTAACTTCCTACCTAAAGGTGATTTATCTGAGATATAGCTTTTAGTAGGATCTGCTTCTATAGAGGATACCAATCTAATATCTAATACCTTTTTACCCTCTTTAAGCTTTATATTAGAACCAATAGATATTTTATCTGGTTCACAGTAATTCTTATCCTTAATCAATTCACAGTTATCTAAGATATCACTGATTTCTTCTATTCTATTTTCTATACCCTGCTTCTCTAATGCTATTACTCCAAGCATAGCATCATCTTCGTCATTATCATTATCTCTAGATTCTTCCAACCTATTAGTTACTTCTATTAAATCTTTCTCATGTAATTCTTTTAATTCATGAATGAGTTCTTTTTTCTTTTCTATTGTAATCTGGTATTTTTCGGTTTTCATTGGTTTGGGAATAAACTTATGTAGTTCAGTTAAATTTTAAGGTATTTAGAGTATCTAAACAAGGTCAAACTATTTACTCAGATATTTGGCTTTAGATATACATTAAGAAGAAGTTTTTTCTTTTCTCCACTCCTCAATCTTTTTATGGTGACCTCCTAATAATACATCCGGTACTTTCCAACCATTAAACTCTTCAGGTTTAGTATATTGAGGAAAGTCTGGGGTATCACTATTAAATGTTTCAGATACAAGGGATTCTTGGTTACCTAGTACACCTGGTATTAATCTTGTAATACCATCTACTAGTACTAATGCTGGTAACTCTCCTCCAGAGAGTACATACTCCCCTATGGAGAATTCATACTCTATTAGGTAATCATGTATTCTTTGATCAAATCCTTCATAGTGACCACAAAGGATTATATAGTGGGCATCACTAGATTGAGATAGCTCTTTTAATTTACTCTGTACTAACTTCTCTCCTTTTGGTGAGGTTAACATTACAATACTGTTTTCTTTTTTTAAATCCTTTAAACAGTTAAATATTGGTTCTACTTTCATTACCATACCAGGACCACCTCCATATGGTGTATCATCTACACTCCTATGCTTGTCCAATGCCCAATCTCTTAGGTTATGTACAACAATTTTTACTAACCCCTTCTCTTGAGCTCTTTTAGGTATACTACTCTCAATATATGGAGTAATTACTTCTGG
>JAVEVH010000062.1:0-3315 GCA_034005145.1 Candidatus Dojkabacteria bacterium
AGAGGATATGTACAAACTATGTTTGGTACTACAAGAAATATAGCGGGTATTAGGTCTAAAAACAGAAGATTAAGATCTGCAGCAGCTAGAGAAGCTATTAATATGCCTATACAGGGTAGTGAGGCAGACATTATGAAATTAGTAATGAAAGAATTGTATAAATATATGTCAAAGAAATACCCTAAGAGAGGATATATACTTCTTCAAATACATGATGAGATTGTATTTGAGATAGAGGAGAATATTGTAGAAGAGTTTTCTAAACAAGCTAAAGAGATAATGTTAAATACGGTAGTATTAGAAGTACCTTTTGATGTACATATATCAATAGGTAACTCTCTTTCTGAATTAAAATAGTTAAATTTTAAGTATATAGATATGTTTAAAAAGCTTTGGTATGTAATATCGTTCTTTTTAGGTATATTCATATTCCTTAAGCTCTTTAAGTCTAAGCGTAGCTATAATATAGATATAGAGAGTGTTGAGCCTCTAAGAGAGATAAAGGTTAAGATTACAAAAAAGAGAGATCTAAGCAATTTAAATAGTAGGCAATTGGAGATATTAAAGCTTTTAGATAAGAGGGAAGTATTACTACCATCAGATATATATACATTACATCCTCAAGTCTCTACAAGGACACTAAGAAGGGATATGACCTCTTTGGTAGAGTTGGGTATGGTTAAACAGGAAGGTAGTACAAAAGATACTAAATATATTTTAATAGGTTGATATATATGCGAACGTACTTAGAGTTATGTACTCTTTTTGAAAAGGTTGAATCATTACAATCTAGGACAGAAATGTCTTTAGAGATAGCTAATTTCTTTAAAAAGTGTTCAGGTAAAGAGGTCGAGATTATCTCATATATGATACAGGGTAGAGTAGCACCTTTCTTTGTTAATGCGGAGTTTAATTACTCCGAGAAAAGCTTAATAAATATGCTTGAACAGTACACTTCATTAGATATTAATCAGTTAAGAAAAGAGAGTGGGGATATAGGGGATACAATGTCTGAGGTATGGGAAAAGAGAGGTAACAAAAGTAAATCTTTAGATATTTTGGGGATATATGAAATACTTTGGAATATTATCAATACCACAGGTACTGGCTCTGTCTCAAGAAAGAATAAAATAGTGATAGAGTGTTTACAAAATTTAAACCCATTGGAGTCTAAATATTTTGTACGAACAATTTGTGGTGAGCTTAGACTAGGGTTGAGTACAAAAACTCTGCTTGAGGTATTTTCAATTACAGCAGTAGGTGATAAAGGATTGAAGCAAATATTAGAACAAGCATATGGTGTATGTGCAGATATTGGGTATATTGGGGGTAGGGTAGTAGAATCTAATGGTAAGGATTTAGAAAATATCCGTACAACACCTGGTATCCCTGTACTTTCTAGATTAGTACAAAGAGTAGGTAGCTTTGAGGAATTGAAGGAAAGATTCCTTGATAATGTGTATGTACAGCCTAAATTTGATGGTTTAAGATGTCAAATACATAAATGGGATGAGAGTAAGGTAGGTAAGGAGGGTGTTAAAGAGAGGGTGTGGCATAGGTACTTAAAACCGGAAAACGGAGATACCCGATCTCTGTTTGGGAGTGGGGAGAGTAACAGGTTTAATGTAAGGCTTTTTACTAGGAATTTAGAGGATGTTACAGAAATGTTTCCTGAAATTGTTGAGTATGCAAGGGGTTTGAAACAGAACTCCTTTATAATGGATTCTGAAATAGTGGGATGGAATTACAAAAAAGAGAAATTTTTATCATATCAAGAGACTATGCAAAGGAGAAGGAAGTACTCTATTGAGAGTAAGAGAGAGGACATTCCTGTTAAGGCATTTGTTTTTGATTTACTTTTTCTCGAAGGTAAGTCTCTGGTTTCAGAAGATACCAAAGAAAGAATTTCCCTACTTAAGGAGGTTATTAGAGATACCCAAGGGGGTATAGTATTGGCAGAGAGTAAGGTGGTTTCTGTGGGTAAAGATGTAGAGGAGTATTTCAATATGTCTGTTGAAAAGGGGTTGGAGGGTATCATTGTTAAAGATTTAAAGGGTGGGTATAGGCCAGGTGCTAGAAATTACGAATGGATTAAGATGAAAAAGAGTATGGATAAAGAGTTAGTAGATACAATAGATATGGTAGTAGTAGGTTACTATAAAGGTTCGGGTAGACGATCTGAATTTGGATTAGGTGCAATCCTAGGCGCTATATATAACGAGGAATTGGATGTATATGATGCAATATGTAAAATAGGAACAGGTATGAAAGATGACATGCTTCGTGATTTAAATAGTAAGCTATCACAAGAGGTAGTAGATAAAAGTCCTAAGGATGTAAGAGTAGGTGATACGCTTAAGCCCGATGTATGGGTTGTACCTAAATACACGATTACAGTAGATGCTGATGAGATAACTAAAAACATCTCTACTACTAAAGAACTAATAGGTGGTGGACTCTCTTTAAGGTTCCCTAGATTGATAGAATTTGATAGAGATAAGAGCGTAGAGGATATTACGAGTGTAAGTGAATTAATAGCTATGTACAGTATGAGAAAAAAGAGTTAAATATATACTTGCATCTCCCCATTTAGTATGTTAGAATTGCCCACGAGTTTGGGATAAACGAGAAAAGGTTTCCTCTTAGAGATTATCTCTAAAGAACACATTAATCAGTCTAGTATTTATATAGATAGACCCCACTCAGCTCCTTAAAAGTTGAAGAGTGACAGGAAGTCGAAATATATTCGTATATTGACTTTCTAAAAGTGTGTGTGATTTTGGTCACACAATTCATTAAAGTCTAAGTAAATCCAATCTAGCGTTGATTGGTCTGTGTTTTTTAAACAGCTTTGGGCTGTTTAAGTAAATATTTGTTTAAGTCAAACGTTTTTCAATGAGAGTTTGATCATAGCTCAGGATGAACGTTGGCTGTGTGCCTAAGGTATGCAAGTCGAACGGTCCTATTCTGAATTTCTGAGACTTCGGTCGATGATTTTCTACTTAGGATAGTGGCAAACGGGTGAGTAATACGTAGATAACTTGCCTTGAAGTCGGGAATAGCTCGTCGAAAGACGGGGTAATATTCGATGGTCTCTATTCACGTTAAGTGTTTTAGAGTAAAGCTTTTGCGCTTCAAGAGAGGTCTGCGTCCTATCAGCTAGTTGGTGAGGTAATGGCTCACCAAGGCTAAGACGGGTAGCTGGTGTGAGAGCACGGTCAGCCACCGCGGAACTGAGACACGGTCCGCACTCCTACGGGAGGCAGCAATTAGGAATCTTGCGCAATGGGGGCAACCCTGACGCAGCGACACAGC
>JAVEVH010000063.1:0-3306 GCA_034005145.1 Candidatus Dojkabacteria bacterium
TTCTTAAAATAGGAAACCGCCAGAGTTTTCAACTGGAGCTTTCTCTAATTCTTTTCTATCTCCAACTGTTTCATAGCTGATTGCTGGGTAATATATATGGAAGTCAGCCTCGCTACCATCTGCTAATACTGCTTGCCCCTCTACCATATATACAGGTTGTAGATATTGCTGTTCAAAGATTCCTTCATAGTAGGTTATATATATATCCATTACATTAAACTCTTTAACATTTTGGGGTATATATTGTTCTACTTCATCATTATTTGTATTTAAAAACACTAAGCTTCCTTCTCCATTTTGAATTCTTTGTAAAGCTGTAGAAGGAGTTATTAATTCATATGTACCACACTGTTCTACCTCTAAACTCCAAGTTCTAAAATCGATTTGATAGATTTCTTGTAACACCTCATTACTCTTATCTCTAGGTCCTACATAGACAGATATATTTGATTTAAGAGGATTCTGATATGTTAGTAATGTACTGAAGTTATATACATCTATTCTTTCATCATTTACAACCTGAGTACCCATTTCATATGTCATATTCTTTCTCTCTAAAGTTTTAACCATATTATCTGCACCTACAATATTACTAGGTATTGTAATGAGAGGAACTTTCCTAAGGAAATCGACCCTTATTAATTCTGCATTTATTAAACTATCTGCCTCTGAGTAAGATCCATCTGGATTAATATCTATTAAAAATACCTTATTTAATTTTGTATATTCTGAGTCTAATACCCCTAGTGACCTTAATGCATTAATTGCCAATGAGACGGCCTCACCCTCTGATGGTAAATCTGCCTCCTTCCTCATCTCCCTTATCCTAGAGACCTCTGTTTTTAAAATGAAATTTAAATCTCTGGCAGAAATCTGTAGACTCTTTTGTGTACTATTATTAACCCAAATGTAATCAGTAGTACCCTTTCTTACAATCTTTTCTGGATCAAACCCCATCTTTTTTGCTAATACCTTCGCATCTGCTTGAGAGTTTAATTTTTGTCCTAAATCTGTATATCTATATACATTTACAACTGATGGTAGATCTTCATACTTACCACTTTCTGTTTGTAAATTAAATCTCATCTCAGACTCGGAAAGAACATTTAAAGAGGGTATTGTAAGGGTGTTTTCAAGGAACTCATCTTTGGTTTCTGTGCATGCAAAATTCCCCTGTAAATACTCTGGAGGAATAACGGTATCTGTTGGTCTAAAGATGATTAGTAAAATTATTGAGGATATTGCCAAAAAAACAAGAAATATTATTCCAAATCTTTTAGTCCAGAATGCAGCCTCAGTTAATGTCATGGTATAATAATAACAGTGTACATATGTTATATCAACATAATTTTATACCACATATCTTTTAAATGACAAAAGAGCAAGAAAGTATTGATATATCCCAACTTCTCTTTCCTGATATTAAGGAAAATGGTAAAGATATACTCAAAAAATATCCTAAAAGAGATATTAAGAACGGAGAGCTAGTATTAAGATTTGCTCCTAGTCCAACAGGTTTTATACATATAGGGAATATATATACCAGTTTAGTAGGATATATTCTTACTAAAAGGAGTAATGGAGTATTCATATTAAGAATAGAAGATACAGACAAGGTTAGAGAGGTTAAGGATGGTATTACACAGATAGTTAAAGGGTTAAAGAATTTTGGTATTCAATTTGATGAGGGTATGGTAAATGAAAAAGAGAGTAAGGGAGAGTACGGTCCATATGTTCAGAGTGAAAGAAAAGATATTTACAAGATATTTGCTAAGGATTTAGTATCTAAGGGTTTAGCATACCCATGTTTTTGTACAAAAGAAGAATTAGAAGCTATTAGGAAAGAACAAACAGACTCAGGTAGTAGAACAGGATATTTTGGTAAATGGGCTAAATGGAGAGATGCTAATATTGAGGATATTAAAAAAGAGTTAGATTTAGGTACTCCTTTTGTAATTAGGTTGTTCTCTAAGGGTAATATTGAAAACAAGATTAATACCAAAGATTTAATTAAAGGAGGTATTACTCTTTCTCAAAATGATATGGATTCTGTACTACTTAAATCTGATGGATTACCTACATATCATTTTGCACATCCAATAGATGATACTTTAATGGGAATATCCTTTGTACTTAGAGGAGATGAATGGTTATCTTCTCAACCTCTACATATGGAGATATTTAATGCTTTGGGTTTTGAGCAATTACAATACGGTCATATATCTCCATTAATGAAAATGGAAAATGAGGGTAAAAGAAAGCTAAGTAAAAGGAAAGATCCTGAGTTAGCAATCTCATACTATGTAGAGCATGGTTACCCTATTAATGCTGTTAAGGTTTACCTTCTTAATATTGCTAATTCCAACTTCTATGATTGGAGAGTACAAAATCCTGAGAAAGAGATATTAGAGTTTGAATTAAAGCTAGAGAAATTTAATAAAGCGGGAGCTCTTTTTGATATTGCTAAATTAAATGATATATCCAAAGAGTGTATATCTACATTAAGTGCACAAGAGGTATATGAGTATGTACTAGAGTGGGCAGAGAAATATAGTTCTGAGATTCATACTAAATTAGTAAATCAAAAGGATTACTGTTTAAGTATTTTAAATATTGAGAGAGAGGGTTTTAAGATTAGGAAAGATACTGTGAAATGGTCTGATATACCAAATCAATTTGAAATATTCTTTGATGATATGTTTAAAAACTCTCAGAAAGAGGAATTAGAGATAGAGAAAGGAATACAGGAAGATATCTTAAACGAATTTATAGATACATACTACTTTGGAGATGACTCTACAGAATGGTTTAGTAAAATTAAAAGAATTGGAGAGAAGCATGGGTTCTGTTCAGATTATAAAGAGTATGAACAAAACCCTAAGAAATACAAAGGTAAGGTAGGAGATGTAGCTATGATACTTAGAATAGCAGTTACAGGTAGAAAACAGACTCCAGATCTATATCAGGTAATGCAAGTAATGGGTGAGAGTAGAGTAAGAGAAAGGATTAAGGGGTATATTAATACATTGTAGGTGTAGTATAATTAGCAGTTATTGCCGGATCGTCTAATGGTAGGACGGCGGTCTCTGGAACCGTTAATCATAGTTCGAATCTATGTCCGGCAATTTAATCCCTAAAACTCATCATAAGGGTATTTATTTTCTCTAATGCACTATTTAATATCTGATTGTCTGAAAAAGGCATACCAATCTCATCTATAATACTTTCTAATTCATCTTCAGAAAGTAAGATTCTTACCTCTGATTCTGTACTACCTGATGCACTATTTAATTTCTCAAATAATTG
>JAVEVH010000014.1:0-15334 GCA_034005145.1 Candidatus Dojkabacteria bacterium
TCTACTAAAAGTTATAAGCTACAAGACCTAAAAGAAATTTGAGATAGAGATTGTGTTGATCTCTAGGTCTGCCCATCTAAACAACATTAATCTCTGATTTATGTAAATTTATTTTTATATTTATATACATGAAGAGATTTTATAAAAAATCTTTATATAGGATTTTTGTTTCTTTTTTCATTATTTTCTATTCATTTGTTCCTCAGGTTATTGCTATGGATGAAGTTATTAATACACTTCAGGAGGATTATGCTGCACCTATGGAAGAAGTAGTGATTCCTAATGAAGAAATTACCCAAACTCCTATAGAGGAATCTTCTGAGGCTACTATTGAGGAAGAGGCAATTCCTAAGGAAGAGCTTCCTGATTCTACTAATCAAGAAGAAGAGGTTCTTGCTCCTGAAGAACTCCCTATGTGGTCATATTCTGGTAATATTGCTGTAACTAATGAAGTAGTTGAACTAAATAAAAAATATGAATTACCGGAAGATGATAGTTTTAGTATTACATTTACAAGGCTTCCAGAATCTCCATCTAAGTTATCGTTAGAAAAAATAACTCTTACACAAGAGGAAGTTGATGCTACAGGATCTGTAACAAGAGTAGTCTATGATATTAAAACAGAAATGTTAGACGGGACATTTGAATATGACCTAACTCTTCCTTCTAACGGTGGAGTTAAAAAAGTCCTTTATGCCGAAGAAAGAAGTGATATTTTAGGGGGTTTAAAAGAGGTAGAAAACTCTAAAGAGATTGGTAATGAAATTGTTGAAGTGAGTGGTTTAGATCACTTTACAATATTTATATCTTCTGATATAGGTGATACTCCTACATTAACAACAGCTATGGTTAATAATATGCCATATGTATTTGTACCACCAAGTACTCCAATAGAGGTTACTATTACGGTTGAGACTTCAGGATCGGGTAGTGAGGATGATTGGAGATCTTCGCAGTATCAGATAGAGGGTGATAGTTGGGTTTGTGTTAATACTTCAAATCATAGCGGAGATGGTACATATACTGAGGATTTTGATATTGTTGCTCCAAGCACAGTTGGGACATATAATCTTTCTCTTCGAGCATATAATGGTGATAGTTGTAGTGGTGGTGTAAGTCCAGACTATACAATGACTGATGCAATTACTGTCATTACTCCCTCTCCAACATTAGTACCCCCTGTACTAACAGTAGATCCATCTGATCCTGTTGCTATGACATCTGTTTCTGGTATATGGACAGAAATAGACGGAGGTAGTGGACATCAAGGAATTGGTACAAATGAAATTCGATGGGGTTCTCCAGCGGGAGCTCAAAAGAGTGGGTTAAGATTTACTAATAGTGGAACTCAATCTTTTGATACAGGAGAGAATTTCTATTTAGGTATGCTAACGCATATGAATTGGCCTACATATTCTAATACTGCTGCAGATGGTGCTAAATTAGAGATAACTCTAAATTTTGATAAACCAGATATTCCTAATGTAGTATTAGACTATGATTTTGAAATAGATGAAACCCTTAACTCAGCTGGTTCTTGCCCTATCTTCCAACAATCACTTACTCCATGTGATGATAATGTAACTTTTCCTAATAGTTATGGTAATACAGTTTTTACAATAGGGGATATACAATATACCCTCGTTATTGACGGTTTTGTAGATTCATACCCTACAGGAACTCCTGTAGAGGAATTTATTACAGAGGAGCAGAAAGATAACTCTGCTTTCTTAGTCGGATATCTTTCCTCTGTTTTGGTAGAGAGACCAGAGATAAGGTTAACAAAGAAAACAAATAATCTAGATGTAACTGGAGCTCCAGGACCAAATCTTTACATAGGAGATGCTGTAGAATGGCAATACATTGTACAGAATAGTGGAAATGTCATATTGAATAATATTACTGTTGAAGATAGTGATTTAGGGGGTATTAATTGTCCTTTTGATACTCTTAATCCCGGTGATACTATGACATGTTTGGCAAATGGAATCGTACAGGAAGGACAGTACAGTAATACCGCAAATGTAGTAGCAAATCACTCCTCAGGTAGTGTAAATGCACAAGACAGCAGTTGGTATTTTGGGATATGGCAAAAAGGAAAAATAATTGTAGATAAAAATACGATACCATCAAATAGTACTACGGAATTTAATTTTTTACTAAAGCAAGATAGTATAGAGATAGATTCTTTCAAATTATCACATACCTCTACACCCAAGGAAATAGAACTTTCCTACGGAGTATATACTCTTGAAGAAATACCATTAAGTAATTGGATTACAGAAAGTGTGTGTGTTAGTTCCATTGGTGACAATGAAAGTATTGATAATCTAGAATTAGATCCAGGAGAAATAATCACATGTACGTTTACAAATAGAGAAAAGGGAAAAATAATAATTCAGAAAGAAACTTTTCCAGATGGAGATGAAAATAGTTTTGAATTTAATCCTAGTTGGAGTGAAAATAATTTCTTCTTGAAAGATGGAGAAACATATAACAGTGATTGGTTATTACCTGGTTCATATAGTTTTACAGAGTTATCAGCTTTAGGATGGGATTTGACTAAAACCTCTTGTTCTGATCAGAGTAGTATCTCAAACATTCAAATTTCTGAAGGAGAAATTGTTACCTGTTTAATTGAAAACACAAAAAGAGGTAGTATTTCAGGGCATAAATATAATGATCCTGATGGCCTTATAGAAACGACAGATAATAGAACTCCTGTTAAAGATTGGATAATAGAGTTATGGAAGGATGGATTAAAAATAGCAGAAACAAGCACTAATACTGCCGGAGAGTATTTCTTCCTTAATCTCATCCCTGGTACATATACTCTAAAAGAGGTAGTTGGTGTTGGTTGGATCAATCTAACAGCAGTTGAAATACCAGTAGTATTAGATTCTGGAGAGATAGATTCTAACAATGATTTCATTAATGTAAAATATGCAAGTATTACAGTATATAAAAATGTAGATAATAACGGGGATGGAGATATTTCAGATATAGGAGTAGATAAACTGGGAGTTACAGATTGGACTTGGGATATAGATGGAGTTGGTAACTATGCTACCGGATATACAGTTCAAAATGTAATGCCAGGTACATATGTAATATCAGAAGAACAGAAAGATAATTTCCATGTTACTGGTTTAGAATGTAACAATGGAATGAACTATGGTGCAGTTGAGAGTCAATCTATAACAATAGCTTCTGGACAAGACCTTTCATGTACTTTCATTAATTCAAGGAATTTAGGTACATTAATTGTTAAAAAGGTAGTTGTAAATGATGATGGTGGTACTTTAAAAGCAGAGGATTTCTCTTTTAAAATAGATGGAGGAAGTCCAATATCATTTGAAAGTGATGGAGAGAATCAATTTACTAAATATGCAGGACTTACATACAATATTACAGAAGTATCTAATCCAGGATACAGTACGAAATATGATAACTGTAGTAATGTACTAGTTCCATATAATGGAACAGTAACCTGTACAATAACAAATGATGATATAGCACCTAAGTTAACAGTAGTTAAAAAGGTAGTTAATGATAACGGAGGTAATGCACTCCCTAATGATTTCAAATTAACAGTAGGTGATAATGGAGTCCTCTCTGGAGTAAGTAATGAATATGATTCAAACAAAGCATATACAATAGATGAGACACAGTTAAGTGGATATAAGTTTGTATCAATAACAGGAGATCCTAAGTGTCCAGGAGTACTTGGAGGTACAGTAACCTTAGATGAGGGAGATGATATTACCTGTACAATAACAAATGATGATATAGCACCTAAATTAAGATTGGTAAAGAATGTAGTTAACGATAATGGAGGTAATGCACTTCCAAATGATTTCAAATTAACAGTAGGAGGAAATGGAGTTCTCTCTGGAGTAAGTAATGAATATGATTCAAACAAAGCATATACAATAGATGAAACACAGTTAAGTGGATATAAGTTTGTATCAATAGCAGGAGATGATAAGTGTCCAGGAGTACTTGGAGGTACAGTAACCTTAGATGAAGGAGATGATATTACCTGTACTATTACAAATGATGATATAGCTGCTAGGTTAACAGTGATTAAGGATGTGATAAATGATACAGATGGTACTAAGGAGGCGCAGGACTTTACAATGTCAGTATTAGGAACAAATGTATCTCAAGCATCATTCCCAGGTTCAGAAGCTGGAACTACTGTAACTCTTCATCCAGGTTCATATCTAGTAACAGAAACAGAAGATAAAGTTAACTATTTAAGAAGTGATAGTACTGATTGTGATGGAACAATAGCATTAGGAGAGCATAAGATATGTACAATCAGTAATAATGATATAGATCATCTCCCCATTATTGAGGTTACAAAGACAGCAAATGAGACCTCTATACCAGAAACGGGAGAGAATGTACTCTTTACATTTACGGTAGAAAATAAAAGTACAGAATCAGTAACAATTACATCTCTTTCTGATACAATCTTTGGTCCATTATCCGGTGATGCTGATTGTCAGATTGGTACTACTCTTCCTGTAGGACAATCATGTACCTTTGTACAGAGTGAATTCTTAAGTAGTGATTCGTTGACAGTACATGAGAATACTTTTACCGCAATAGCACAAGATAATGAAAAAAATCCAGCAACAGATTCTGATACGCAGAGAGTAAGTTTTACGGATGTTGCTCCATTAATAGAAGTAACAAAGACAGCAGATGATAACTCAATCCCAGAAACAGGTCAGAGTGTAACATTTACATTTAGAATTACTAATACAGGTTTAGAAGATGTAACTGTAACAAGTATAATGGATGACAAATTCGGAGATTTACTTCCTACAGCTAAAGCTCAGAATGGAGGTTTAGATATTGTAATACTTTCTACTAACCCAGATTCATACTTTGAATTTACATATACAACAACCCTTTCTTCTGATTCATTAACAACTCATACTAATAGGGTAGATGTAATAGCTATAGATGATGAGGGTACCTCTGCCACAGATTTTGATACAGAATCAGTAAGATTTGAAGATGTTGCTCCACTAATAGAAGTAACAAAAACAGCAGATGATACCTCTATCCCTGAAACAGGCCAGAGTGTCACATTTACATTCCTTGTTGAAAATATAGGGCAAGAGGATGTAACTCTTAATAGCTTAATAGATAATAAATTTGGTAATTTAGATGGACAAGGAACATGTAGTCTACCACAGAGTATATTAATAGGGGGGGCATATTCATGTAAAGTATCAGTAACCTTAGAGTCAGATACTCTTACTCCTCATATTAATACAGTAACTGCCAAAGCAGTAGATGACGAAGGAACAGAAGCTACAGATGAAGATGATGAAACTGTAAACTTTACCAATGTCTTACCAACAATAGAGGTAACAAAGACTCCAAGTGTAAACATAGTCGCAGAAACAGGGGAGAGTGTAACCTTTACATATGTAGTAAAAAACACATCTTTGAAAGAGTCCGTAACTATAACCTCACTAGGAGATGATATCTTTGGTACATTGTTAGGAGATGGAGATTGTAAAGTAGGTACGATTCTAACAGCAGGTGGAAGCTGTGAATTTACATTAGACAAATTCATAGAAGGGGATTACTCAGGAGATGATCATACAAATGTCTTTACTGCTAAAGCGGTAGACAATGAGAAGAGTGAAGCAACTGATGATGATGATGCTACTGTAGACTTTAGTAATGTTGTTCCAACAATAGAGGTAACTAAGAAAGCAAATGACACATCTATACCAGAAACAGGTCAAGATGTAACCTTTACATTTACAGTTAAAAATACAAGTACTAAAGAGTCAGTAATGATAACTAGTTTGAATGATAGTGATTTCGGTTCATTAGCGGGGGATACTGATTGTGAAATTGGTACAATACTAACAGCAGGTAGTATGTGTGAATTTGAGATTACAAAGTGGATATCAGGGGACTACTCTGGTGATGACCATAATAATATATTTACTGCAAAAGCAGTTGATAATGATAAAACAGAGGTAACAGATAGTGATGATGAGGATGTACTCTTTGAGGATGTATTACCAGAGGTTACAGTACTTAAGAAGGCATCAGTTCATACTGTTCCTGAATCTGGAGGAGATGTAACATATACATATACTGTTACAAATGATAGTAAAGAGGAAGTAGAAATCACCATATTAGAAGATGATATCTTTGGTACATTGTTAGGAGATGGAGATTGCAAAGTAGGTACCACCCTATTACCCGCTCAATCCTGTTCATTCTCAGAAACCTTCTTTATAAAAGGTATTGCACCAAATACACATACTAATGTATTTACTGCAACTGTAGAGGACAATGAAGGAAATGAAGACACAGATACAGAGGATGAGGTAGTTACATTTACATATGTACCTTCACTAAAACTAGTTAAAGAAGTAATTAATCAATATGGCTCTAATTCAGATGCTGGAGATTGGACTTTGTATGCAAGTGGAGTTACAAAAGGATTTAGTAATAAAGGGGATGAAGGAGTCTTTAACTATGTAGATCCTGGCGTTGCATACACTTTAACTGAAGTAGGAGAGGGAGATTTAGATACCCAGTTTGAAGCAGGGAGTTGGATTTGTACAGGTGGAGATTTAACAGGGAACTTAGTTGGAAATATCTTAACACTAGATGCTCAGGATGATATTACCTGCACTATTACTAATACAGCATTACCGGCCAAGTTAGTAGTAAAGAAAGATGTAACAGTAAGACATGAAGGGGAAGGTGTATATTCCAATGATATGTTTACAATAGATCTGTTTGAATATGAGGAAGATGGATATATCAGAGACTCAGAAGAAGATGCTCTCTATGCAGAATTTACAGGGCTCTCAAAAGGTTCACACGGTTTCATAGAGACAGATATTCCTTTAGGATACTCTTTTGAAGGGTGTTTCCCAGAGGGAATTGATCCAAGAGATTACTACGAACCAAAGGATACGGAATTGAGAGCAGCCTTCATCTCTGAATATGATCCAATGGAACCATGGGTATATTTAGAAAATGGAGAAACAAAAACATATGTATGTTACAACGAAGTAATTAAGCCAGAGTTAGAAATAACTAAGAGTAATGATAAGAACTTAACAGGAATATATGCAGGAGACTATGTTACTTACACAATAGTGGTAAGAGCTCCACAAAATCCTGAAAATGGAGGCTCATATGTTCTTAAAGATGTAAAAGTAGTAGATATAATCCCAGATCGATTTAAATATGTTGCTGGATCATGGACAGGTACTTTATTAGAACCAACATATGAAACAGGTAAACCCGCTATATGGAGCCTAGGTGATATGACAGAGGGAGATGAAATTACTCTAACATATATGGTAAAGGTATCTTTACTACAAGACCCTGGTATATATGATGATATTGCGTATACATATGGTCAATCAATATTAGGTCTTGGAGAGGGTGAAATCCTTGGTATCTCTGCAACTGATGACACTACAAACTTTGTAGGAACTCAAGTAAAGATAATTGAAGACCCAGAGATAGAGGAAGGAGAAGTATTAGGAGCATCCATAGAGTTACCTCAAACAGGAGCAGAAACATATCTAACATTAGCTGCATTAATTTCAATGATATTAGGAATATTCCTCATAGCATTTAATCCAAAGAGGAAATTAGGGAAGCTCTTAATAGCAGGAATACTCTTAACAGGAATATTCATATTTGTTCAACCTACTCCTGCAAATGCAAATGGAACTCTTGTTGATGTAAGAATAGAGCAACCAGAAACACCTACTAACAAAACTAACTTTAATGTTGGGTATGTAGTATCTACAATCCCATCCGAGAAAGAAGTAACTGTTAAATGTCTTAAATCTACAGATGGAAGTACATTCACTGCATATGATGGTACATATACAACTAAAAGTGGTAGCTGTATTGTAGATGAGAGTGTAATAACAGGGACAGGGTCATACTACTTTAAAGTATCTGTTACTCCACAAGGAGGATCAGAGAGTCTTTCTAAGGTTGTAAAAGTAGTAATAGATTTAGGTAAACCATCTGCAGTAACAGGGTATGACAAAGATGAGGGTGTATGTTCATATACCCTAAAGTTTAAAACCGCTGATGATGGTAGAACATCTAAGATACAAATCTTTAGATCTAGTAACCAACCATTTACTGCTAATGCATCAACAATGATTAAGGAAATGAGTGTAGGACCTAATGTAGATGTTACATATACAGATACACCACTTCCAAACTGTTCTACTGAATATTACTACGCTATTAGATCCGTAGATTCATTTAACAACACATCTACATTTGTTACAGATGATATTGTAACTGTAGTAATAGTGCCAGGAACTACAACAGATACCAATACAGGTGCTGATACTCAAGAGAATGGGGAAGTAGCAGGAGAAGAAATTGATGAAACAGATGGAACAGGAGGAAATGGTGGAGAGCAGGAGGGAGATGAGAATGGTGAAGTTGAGGGAGAGACTACCGAGGATGAGAATGGAGCAAGTACAGATGAAGAAGAAAATGGAGACGAAGAAGATCAATCATTCTGGGATGAATATAAATATGTAATCATATTCCTTGGAGTAGTAGTACTCTCTAGTGTAGGATATATATATGTTAAGAGAAGAAAGTAAGTCAAAAGTAGGATATCTAAAATATTTAGGTATCCTACTCCTTTTAGGAGGAATATCAGTATTAATATTTACATATATGCCAGTAATATCTGCATATATTGAATATTACTTCTCACCAAAAAAGATCGAAGAAATTAAAGTAGAGATATCTACTAAAGAAGAAATTACTACAGAGATTAAAAAGGATACTAAGGTAGTATTTGTAGATCAAGAGTTCGGATTGTATATACCTAAGATAGGGGCTAATGCTAAGGTAATTAGAAATGTAAATCCGTATGATAAGGAAGAATATACAAATGCATTAATCTATGGAGTAGCACATGCTAAGGGAACATCTCTTCCTAACCAAGAGGGAAATGTATTTCTCTTTGCTCACTCTGCAGTAAACTTCTATGAAAGAAGAAAATACAATGTATATTTTTACTTACTCAATGAATTAGAAAAGAATGATGAAATATATGTTAGCTATCAAGGTGAGATATATAACTACTCGGTATTAGAAGTTAAGATAGTGGATCCTAGTGAAGTAAAATATTTAGGTAAATATCTACCAGAAGATACCCTAACTCTAATGACATGTTGGCCCGCAGGAGCAAATATTAAAAGAACAGTAGTAACAGCAGTAAGAGATACTGAGTAAATATTTCTAACTGATATATATTTTAATATCCTGTAAAATACATAGGAATATATTTTTACATATATACAAATATGAATATATTAGATGGAAAACAAACAAGTTTAACAATATCCGAAAAGATTAAAAAAGAAGTAGGTGAATATATCTCATCTGGTAAAAGAGCTCCTAGAGTAGATATATTACTAGTAGGTAATGATTTCGGTAGTCAGAAATATGTAGAGATGAAATCTAAAAAAGCACAGGAGTTAGGTATACAGTGTGAAGTACATAGATTTGAAGAGAATACAAAAGAGGAAGAAATCCTTAGGCTCATAGAGGAAATAAATGGGAATAGTGAGATAGATGGAGTAATGGTTCAATTACCTCTTCCTAAGCATCTTAATGAGGAAAATATTTTAGAAAAGATATTACCTAGTAAAGATGTAGATGGTTTAACATCTGTTAATTTAGGAAAACTTTTTAAAAATAACCCCTCAGCTATTGCTCCTGCTACTGCCAAGGGGATATTAGAATTACTTAGGGAGTATAAAATAGAGATAGATGGTAAGAGTGTTGTAGTAATAGGTAGGAGTGATATTGTAGGGCTACCTACAGCAGCTATGCTCCAAAATGAGAATGCTACAGTAACCATATGTCATTCGCACACAAAGGATTTAAAAGAGGTATGTAAGAGAGCAGATATCTTAGTAGTAGGTATTGGTAAAGCAGAATATATTGATATGGAGTATGTAAAAGAGGGAAGTGTTGTAATAGATGTGGGTACTAATAGGGATAGTGAGGGTAAATTCGTAGGTGATGTTAATTTTGATAGTGTAAAGGATATAGCCGAATATATTACTCCTGTACCTGGTGGTGTAGGCCCTATGACAATATGTTGCTTACTTTCTAATTTACTTGATGCTTACAAAAAGAATGTCTAAAGATATCATATTTAAATATATTGAACAGGAGAGTAGAAGACAGAGAGAGGGTATAGAGTTAATTGCTTCTGAAAACTATGTTTCCCCTTCCGTCCTTAGCGCAATGGGTAGTATATTAACTAATAAATATTCTGAAGGATATCCTGATAAAAGGTACTATGGTGGTAATGAATATATAGACGAGATTGAAAAAGAGTGTATATCAAGAGCAAAGGAAGTATTTCATGCAGAGCATGTTAATGTACAACCATACTCTGGTTCTCCTGCTAATTTAGCTGTACATCTAGCATTCTTAAATCCAGGGGACAAAACTATGGGAATGGATCTGTCTGCAGGTGGGCACCTAACTCACGGTTTTAAGGTATCTATTAGTGGTAAATATTTTGATTCCGTAAGTTACGGTGTAGATGATAATGGATATCTTAATTACGATGAGGTAAGGAAATTAGCGCTACTGCATAGGCCTAAATTAATATGGAGTGGGTTTAGTGCATATTCAAGAGTAATAGATTGGAATGAGTTTAGAAAGATAGCGGATGAAGTAGGAGCAATATTAGTAGCTGATATAGCTCATGTAGCTGGATTGATTGTAGCAGGAGAGTATCCATCTCCTGTTGGTATTGCTGATGTAGTTACAACTACAACACATAAAACATTAAGAGGGCCAAGAGGAGCTATGATACTTTGCCAAGAGGAATATGGAGAGGTAATAGATAAAGCAGTGTTTCCTGGGCTTCAGGGAGGCCCACATAACCATACAACAGCAGGTATAGCGGTAGCATTAGAGGAAGCTAAGAGTAAGGAGTTTAAAGAGTATGCTAAACAGGTAGTACTTAATTCAAAAGCATTAGCTAATTCATTAATTGATAAAGGTTTTAATATTGTATCTGGTGGTACAGATAACCATCTTTTTTTAGTAGATACCATTAAAAGTTTAAATATGAGTGGTAAGGAAGTATCCAATATATTAGAAAGTGTAAATATTACTGTAAACAAGAATAGTATTCCCCATGATGAAAGAAAACCTTGGGATCCCTCTGGTATTAGAATTGGTACACCCGCTATTACAACCCGAGGTATGAAAGAGAAAGATATGGTTAAGATTGCAGAGTATATTGATAGGGTATTGAGAGATACCTCTAAGGAAAATATTAATTTAATTAGAAATGAAGTAAAGGAGTTTACTAAGGATTTCCCAATTCCAGGAATAGATTAAATTTATATAATAAAACCCCATATGAAAGGAACCTTTAGAAAGGATTTACAGATAGCGAGTATAAGGTCTCAATCTCTTTGGAATAAGTTTAAGGTACACACTCTTTTACAAAACCCCGGACAGAAACAACCCTCTATTAATGCCTACCTTGGGGCTAGGTACAGTAGATCTAGTGATTCCATTCTTGATATAGCAAAAGAAATCATTGAGAACAATACAGATGCTGCTCAGAGGTTAGAGAATATATTTCATGGATACGGGCATAAGTCTGTAGGTGATATGGCAGATCTTTTTGTATGTATTGAGAATATCCCTATGTTTGCTGCTATGAAAATCTTCTATCTAAATTCCGTTATCGCTGGCCAAGAGAGATCTACTAGATATCAAAACTTTGAGAGTCCTGAGTTTGTAAAAATTCCTAAAGAGGTATGTAGTGATATTGGTATTAGAAAAGCATATGACAAGATAATGTTAAAGGAGATGAACGATTACAGAAAGCTTCTTAAGAAAACTAAAACATCTCTTAATGAGTACTTTAAGATTAATGATGACAACAAGGAAGAGAAATCTGCATTACAGGCTAGGAGTTTTGATACTGCTAGATATTTACTTCCATACGGTTTAAATACAAGTATGGCAGCAGTAATGTCTGCTAGGAATTGGTCTGAGTTAATATCATATTTAAATGCTAGTGACTCTGTAGTAGAGAATGAAGTAGGGAAACTTTTACTAAACCTTTTGGGTGAATCTAAAGTAGATATACCTAAATATATTAGAGAAGCAGATGGTTTAATTAGACATACAGATGCTAACTGTTGTAGAAGAAATTCTACTAGGAATATTCTGAAATATCTACGAAGTAATATCTCTAATCAGAAGAAATATATTAACAAGGGTTGTGAGGGTGATTCATGTAAGGTTAGTTACAATACTCACCCTATCGAAGATCTACTTACTCACTATGAACTACTTTTAAATCCATTAGGTAGTAAAAAAGAATTAGAATTTGACTTTGAGGATGAGAAAGCGTTAGGAGAATTAATATTCGAAAATCATAACCATCATAACCTAATGGGTAATATTGGACAGTCTGGTGCTATCAAATTAGAGGGTATGGCGACATTAGGAACATTAAAGGATTTGAATAGGCATAGGAGTATGGAGAGATATATGCCTCTTTTTCATGATGAGGTAGATATGGATAATGAGTTGAATAGGAGTAGTAAGGATTGTTTCTTTCTTTGTAACTACCTTGAGATTAAAGAGTTAGAGAAATTAAGAAAGGAGTATGAGAAAGCATTAGTAGAAACATACGATATGATTAAGAAATGGAAGAAAGATGCTCAAGAGAGTATGCCTGAGGAAGTAGTAAAGGAGTATGTTAAGTATTTACTACCTCATGCTCATAGTACGAAGTATTCCTTCTACGGTTCTTTCGATGATTTACAATATACAATTAATCTTAGAACTAGAAGAGGGGGTCATATAGCGTATAGAGTGTTGGTGTATAAGTGGTTAGAGCTACTAAATAAGTCAGATAGTATATGGTATTCTTTACATAGAAGTATTGAGAAACCTAATCCTAAATCTAAGGAGCAATTCGTAGATAGGAGTTAATATTTAAATATTTTAATATATGATACTTTCAGATAGAAGTATTAAAGAAAAATTACAAACAGGAGAGATTAGTATAGAGCCATTCTCTGAAGAATTTGTACAACCTGCTTCATATGACTTACATTTAGATACAAATATCCTCATATTTAATCCCAACAAGGATGACATCATTGATGTAAAAGAACCAATAGAGGATTTAATGGTAAAGGTAGAGATAGATGATAAGAGTGGGTATGTAATTAAACCTGGACAATTCATTTTAGCGAATGTAGTAGAAATTACTGGTGTAGATTCTAGGCACGTAGGTAGGTTAGAGGGTAAAAGTTCTTTAGCTAGAATGGGGCTAATAATACATGCTACAGCGGGCTTCTTAGACCCTGGTAATAAGTTGAGATTAACACTAGAGATAGCAAACCTCTCTCCATTACCCATACGAATATATGCAGGTATGAAGATAGCACAGTTAGCTTTTGAGCAATTAGATCAACACTGTGAGAGACCATACGGTAGTAGTGGATTAAATAGTAAGTACAAGGGAGATATGACTGTACAGGCTAGTAAGATGTGGAAGAATTTCTAATTTGTTTTTACTTAAAAATATGTTTGAAGATATTAGGAAGGAATTTCCAATATTAAAATCTTCTCCATTAAAAAGGGGATTAATATACTTAGATAGTTCTGCTACTACACAAAAACCTCAGGTAGTGATAGATAGGTTAAATCAGTATTACAGTAAAGAGAATGCAAATATTCATAGGGGTCCATATGAGCTTTCAAAAGATGCTACTAAGTATTGGGAAGAGGCTCATGAGAGTGTGGCTAGACTTCTTAATGCAGACTCATACAAAGAAATTGTGTTTGTAAGAAATACAACAGAGGGATTAAATATGTTAGTAAATACCTTTGGTAAAGAATTACTTAAAGATGGAGATATTGTAGTGGTAAGTGAGATGGAACATCATAGTAATATTGTATCTTGGATGATATTACAAAAGAGTATTAAATTTAAATTAGAATATATTCCTGTTAAGGAGGACTTTACCCTAGATTTAGATTGGTTAAGAGATTTTGTTAAAAAGAATGGTAAGAAGGTAAAGATAGTTTCTGTTGTACATATCTCTAATGTATTGGGTGTTAAGAATAATGTAGAGGAGATATTTAAGATTGCTAAGGAGGTAAACGCATTTACAATCTTAGATGCAGCACAAAGTGTAGCTAGGACAAAGGTTGATGTTAAAGAGATAGGGTGTGATGCTTTGGTATTCTCAGGACATAAGGTATACGGCCCTACTGGTAGTGGTGCTGTATATTGTAAATTAGAGCATTTAGAGAAAGCTACTCCTTGGATGGGTGGGGGTGAGATGATATCTTCTGTAAGTAAGAAGGGTTTTGAATACAATGATTTACCTTGGAAATTTGAAGCAGGTACTCCTGATATTGGAGGAGGAATAGTATTGGGTACTACAGTGGAGTGGTTAATGGAGAAGGTAGAGCAGGTAGGAGGATGGAGTGAGGTTACTAAGCATGAACAGAGGTTAATAGCATATTTCCTAGATCAGTTTAGGGGTATAGAGTGGTTTAAACATTTTGGACCTAATGATTTTGCTCAAAAATATGGTGCTATAGCTTTTAATATAGAGGGGTTTTCATTTAGAGGATGTAAGAATGTATTAAATATTGAAACTAGTAGAACAGGAGATGGTATTAGAGATTTGTTAAATGAAAAAGGTATAGCATTTAGAGAAGGATATCATTGTGCAGAGCCTTTACATGATAAATTCTGTGTAGGTCCTACACTAAGATTTAGCTTAGGAATATATACTAACGAAGATGATATTAAGTATGCTACCAATGTACTTAAAGAGGCTGTACTAAGTGGTCTCTCTTAAGCCCAACCATTGCTATTAAATACTTTCTAATTATGTTATAGGTCAGGAAAGGTAACAGTTAATGTGATATATTCTGATATGGATGTAAATGCTGCCCAAATGAACAACAATCAAGTTGCTGATGGAATTCTCTCTGAGATATTACAGTTACAAAACAAACTTACTTCTTCTAAAGTACCTGTAGAGTTAAAAGAGGAATCTATGAGATCTATTCAGAGATTAGAGAGAATGGCTAAGTGGGGAAACTATAGCTCTGAGTTTGAGACAGTAGATAAGTATGTAGATTGGATTACTAGAATACCTTGGGGATATATTACTCAGGATAATTTAAATATCCAAAATGCTAAACAGATTATGGATAGGAGTCACTACGGTATGGATACTGTAAAAAATCTCATACTAGACTA
>JAVEVH010000064.1:0-3244 GCA_034005145.1 Candidatus Dojkabacteria bacterium
AATCTTCTCAAAAGAGATATTAGAGAGAAGAACTACTAAAATGATTAAATCCATAAAGAGGGAGTAATGGATAATGCTCTTGTACTTAGTAATAATAATAGAGCCATTAAGTAGTATAAAGGACCAGAATATACCTAATGCAAATCTAGGATCTGGTGCTAATACAAACCAATACAGTGTAGAAGAGATTAGTATAAGATGTATACCTAGAACATCTACTCTCTTAAATAGTTTCTTTGATACTGAAAATATCATTAATATGAGAGAACCCACCATTAAGTATGGCCATACTGTTTCTTTGCTTAATCTAGAAAACCACGGTTTAAACCACTCCCACTCATTCATATAATCTACACAAGCCTTACTTCTATCCCTTGCCCATGATTTAATAAAACAGAGCTCATTTTCCATTACCTCCTTACCTACACTCCATTTAGGATTAATCTCTAATACTCCACTTGGATAGAAAGGATATCCAGAGAGTAGAAATGATCTAACTACTGTAATTATTACAATCAAGGAGGCTATAGATATACTAAACCAAAACCAAGGATATTTTAATAACTGTTTAAATTTAAATCTCCGGAATGTGAAAACCCCTAGTAACAAAACAGCTCCTATACCAAAGAAACCACCACTTAGCTTAATAGTAAAAAGTGTTGCACTAAGAAGTAATACTAAAAAGAATTTCTTTTTAAATTCATAATTAGATACCTTTCTAAAGGAGAGTAATGTACCTGTAAGTATTAACTGAAGATAGAAGACATAGTTGTCTGGAGATATACTTACTAAGGATCTACCATCATTACTAAACAGATATATACATATTGGTAACCATATAAAGCCTAAGAAGATTTTAGAAATAGAGTACTGCTTTACAGTAATCACCCTATAAAGATTCCAAAGAGAGAAAAAGATTGTAAATAATCCTAACCCTGTATTAACCCAATTAGAGTCTTGTGCAATAAGATTTAGATCTTCAAAGATTGGAAATAGTAAAAAGCTCGAGTTATTAAATCCCAACCTACCATGAATATTAGATAAACCAACTATTAATGGATACTCTTTGTACCACTCTAATATCTGTAAATAGTAGAAACCGTAATCATATACAAACAGTGTTCCAAATGTACCATTTAAGAAAAGAAGTGTTAAAAGAGAGCTACTAATTACAATTAAGATCAATGGTAGGTTAGGAACTCTAGAGGTTTTTCTTTTTTTAGTGATAACTCTCCACAGTAAAGAGATGATACTGAAAGAAGATATTCCTAAGAGAGATATTAAAACAACTATATTTAATGGGAAGAAGAAATGAAGGAGTCCAAGTAGTAGAAGTACTATACAGAAACCTATCAAGACTTTGTAAGGAATGCTTCTGAAGGAAAACTTAAAAAATCTTTTAAGAAGGATATTGAATGTATCTCCAATTCCGTAAAGAAGTAAGAAAAGAATTAACCATCCGACTATTACACTTATATAGTAATTCATAGTTAAAAAATAATAGTACTATTGTTAATATCTATCAGCCTAGTTTCCTTTAAAGATGATATATTACTACTCTGCTCCAGAAAGTAAGCGTCTCTTTATTACTCTTAAGATAATCTAAACTTACAAAACCAATATCTTCTAAACCCTCCTCTTTAGTATGTACATCCATACCATCTAAATCATATACATAGAATAGGCCTACATGTACAGCATTAACAGGATTTTCATCTTCAATATATATTAAACCTAAAAGCTCTTTCTTTAATATCTTAGATTGTAAATCTACTTCTTCATGCAACTCCCTATCAAGTGCTACATCTAAAATATTCTCTCCCTCTTTCATATCAAACTCCTCAGTATGACCACCTAGAGCTAATGGACAGAGAGAGTTTAATCTCTCCTCTGATCTATTTACCTGCCTATGTAAAAAGTATTTGTCCTTGTATCTTAGTATTACCTGTGCAATTACCTGCTTGTAAGAGGGATCCTGTTCTAATTTCTCCCTTACTCTAAACTCACTCTCTTCGTTAAGAAGTTTAATATATTTATCCAACCCATCTGTTTTAAGACCACTCCATTTACCTAAACGAAAGAGATTGTCTGTAGATATGCAAAGGATTTTTTCTGTATGATCTGACATACTACTCCTCTATTACGATAGCAGTTACAGGGCATACATCATGTGCTTCTTGAACCTTAGCTTGTAACTCTACAGGTATCTCTTTACCCTTCCACTCACTCTTTACATCTACAGTGCCGTCCTCTTTCATTTCAAATACTTCAGGACAGATAGCTACACATGAACCACATGCAATACATAGTGATTGATCTATTGAAACTTTCATTTATTAAAAACTGTAAATTTATATACCCCTAATTCTTTCAAAAAACTAAAGATATATCAACCGTTAGGAAATGGGGCTTGCTCTAGCAACAAACCCCATATCAGTGGAAATGCCTTTCACACTGCCTAATCGGTTTTGACTAAAGAAAACGTCTCTTCTTTAGTACTTTGTACTAGCGATCCACTAGTACAAAGGTTATATGAGGTCGATTTAACAAAAGACCGACCACTGCTGGCCGGTCTTAATTCGTCATATGACGCAAGGCGATATTGCTACTTGTAATATATCAAATTCACCACTCAATATCAATCTTTACGCTCTAAATTTTACCAATCCTCTTTCACCTACAATATCGAAATTAAACTCCTCCGCTAAATCGGAAAGCAGTATTCCACTACTTGCTAACATCTCACTTGGCTTTACACCACCATCTAAACTTTCCTGCACATCCTCTACACTCATACCAAGAGTAATACTGAGCATATTTACCATCTTAGGTTTACTAGAATCAAATCTAGTGCGCTGTCTATCTACTTCAGATCTTAAGTCAGATGTTTCTTCTTCTACAACTACTGGCATCTTAGAGATATATTCAGAAGCAATCACAAAGGAAGGATTTCCCATATGTGATTCTAGTGGATTAACAGCGTTGAAAAGAGAGAAACCGAAAACTGAAATAAAGATTGAGAGTATGAGTACTCTTTCTTTGTTTGTCATATTAAAGAATATAACAATTTATCTATGACTATATGTTAGGTTAATGTTTATTAAAATACCAGTATTTCTATGTTATAGCTTAGCTATATAGCTATGGGTAGATAGGCTACAAAGCTTTAAATAAGGGAAATCTGAAATTTAAATCTCAACTATAAGGTAAAAGAAGAGTATTAAATACTATATATAATTCAATA
>JAVEVH010000065.1:0-3232 GCA_034005145.1 Candidatus Dojkabacteria bacterium
AGGGTGAATATCAAAAGAGTATAGATTTACTTGAAGATGGAGTATTTGTTAGTAATCTTAATCAGTATGTATATTGGGTCTTAGCAAGAGACTACTATATGTTAGATGATTTAGAAACATCTTTCTCTTACTACGAAACAGCACTCTCATACGGAGGTGATTACGCAGAACAAGACCTATACATGGAATATTTAGATTTCCTTTTTGAAGAGAATCAAACAGAGAAAGCTTTAGAAGTAATGAGGAGAGCAGAAAGAATATTTGATAGGGATTGGGTTAAACTGTATTACATGGAGCTATACACCTTAAGAAAAGATTTTGAGAAATTCGAATATCATATGGAGAGTGTAGATTACAGTAAATTAGAAAATGAGTTAAAATCCGACTACCTATATGTAAAGGGCGACTACTTTATACAAAACAATCAACTAGATGATGCTAAAAGGACATTAGACCTATTCTGGGAGTTAGATCCATATGATGCTAGATACAACCTTTTAGTAGCTGAACTTAGTTTCCAAGAGGGTAATTTAGATGACGCTAGAATATATTCTAAGAAAGCAATAGAATATGACACAAAAAGAGAGGTTACAGAACAAGCACTAAAGCTATTGGCTCAGATTGATTAGTCTGCTATAATCCCCATTGGTGTAATCCTAATTTCCCATTAGGTGTTTAATTTAAAGATATGTATATATGCAAACCTATGATGTAAAAATGCCTCTAGAGCAAACCAGAAATATTGGTATCATTGCTCATATAGATGCTGGAAAAACTACTACTACAGAAAGACTTCTGTACTTTACCGGTCAAGTTCACAAGATGGGAGAAGTACATGAAGGAGCTGCTACTACGGACTTCATGGAACAGGAAAGAGAGAGAGGAATCACTATTCAATCAGCAGCTGTAACATGTTTCTGGGACTTTGATGGTAGTAGATATAGAATTAATATCATTGATACTCCAGGTCATGTAGATTTCACTGCAGAGGTAGAAAGGTCTTTAAGAGTATTAGATGGTGCAGTAGTTATCTTTGATGGAAGAAAGGGTGTAGAACCTCAATCTGAAACAGTATGGAGACAGGCTAATAAGTATAAGGTGCCTAGAATCTGTTTTATGAATAAAATAAATCTCATTGGTGGAGATTTTGATAAGAGCTTTGGAACTATCAAAGCAAGGTTAAGTAACAAGGCCGTAGCTATTACATTACCAATAGGTAGAGAGAGTGAGCTTTACGGATATATAGATTTGATAAAGAACAAAGCATTTAAATATGAAGGACCAGATTCACCAGACCTAATTGAAATCCCTATACCTGAGGATTTAAAGAGTAGAACAGAAGAGTATAGAGCTACATTAATAGAAACATTGGTAGAAATGGACGATGCATTAATGGAGAAATTCTTTGCAGGAGAAGAAATTACTGTAGATGAATTAAAGGTAGCATTAAGGAAGGGTACATTAGAGAGTAAAATATTCCCAGTACTTGGTGGAGATTCAAGAACCGCTATGTCTAAGACATTGTTAGATTACATTACTCTTTGTTTACCATCACCATTAGATGTACCTCCTGTACAAGGTGATCATCCTAAAACAGGTGCAGAGATAGAGAGGAAACCAGATGAGTCAGAACCATTCTCAGGATTAGTATTTAAGATTGTAAATGACCCTCATATTGGTAATCTTTCTTACTTTAGGGTTTACTCTGGAACTATTAAATCTGGTACATACGTATTTAACTCTACAAAAGGTATTAGAGAGAGAATTAGTAGATTAGTATTAATGCACGCTGATGATAGGGAAGAAGTAGATATGTTAAGAATTGGAGATATTGGTGCAATCGTAGGTCTTAAAGACTCAGTAACAGGAGATACTCTTTGTGATGAAGCAAATCCAATAATATTGGAACAGATATCATTTGCAGAGCCAGTAATCTCCCAAGCTATAGAGCCTGCAACTAAATCTGATGAAGAGAAGATGGGTGAAGCATTGAATAGATTAGTAAAAGAAGATCCTACATTTAAAGTAGAGAGTAATGTAGAAACTGGTCAAACCATTATCTCAGGTATGGGTGAGTTACACTTAGAAATCATGGTAGATAGAATGAAGAGAGAGTTTAATGTATTAGCAAATGTTGGAAAACCACAGGTAGCATATAGGGAGACTGTAAAAGCAGTATGTGAACAAGCAGAGGGAAGATATGTAAAACAATCAGGAGGGAAAGGACAGTATGGTCACTGTTGGTTAAAGATAGAGCCTAATGAAAAGGGTAAAGGTTTTGAATTTGTAGACGCTATTAAAGGTGGATCAATTCCTAGAGAATTCATCACCCCTGTTAGAAAGGGTATAGAAGACTCTATGAAAGCAGGTGTAGTAGCAGGTTATCCAGTTGTAGATATCAAAGTAACACTCTTCGATGGATCATATCATGAGGTTGACTCATCTGAAGCAGCCTTTAAGATTGCTGCCTCTATGGCATTTAAAGAGGGTTGTAGAAGAGCTACACCAATACTCTTAGAGCCAGTAATGGATGTGTCAGTAGAGGTTCCTCAGCAATATATGGGTGATGTAACAGGTTCTTTAAGTAGCAAGAGAGGTCAAATACAGGGTACTGAAGATATTGGAAACGGTATTACAGTAATAAATGCGTTAGTACCACTTTCTGAACTTTTTGGATATACAAGTGAATTGAGATCAATAACTAGTGGAAGAGGAAGTGCAAGTATAGAGCCATCTCACTATGCAGAGGTACCTAGAAATGTTGCAGAGGAGATTGCATTGGGTAAGTAATTAGAAAGAGTATATAGGTAGGTTTAAAAATATCATTTAAACACTTGCATATATTACCTCTTTTTGATAATATTCAACGCAGACTCGTTCATTCTTTTAGAATAGAGTATTATGTTGTTGTTAAACAATATTTATATATAAATTAATTAAATATATATTCATGGCAGACTTCGAAAGAAACAAGCCTCACATGAATATCGGAACCTTAGGTCATATAGACCACGGTAAAACTACCTTGGTTCGTGGTATTCTAAATGCTTTCTCCACAGATGCGGATAGAGCAAAAATGACTGATAAATTGGATAAAGATCCAGAGTCAAGAGCAAAGTCAATAACTGTTGCAGTAGCACATGTAGAGTTTGAAACAGATTCTAGGCACTACGCATTAGTAGATTGTCCTGGACATAAAGACTACATTAAGAATATGATCACAGGTGCAGCT
>JAVEVH010000015.1:0-14760 GCA_034005145.1 Candidatus Dojkabacteria bacterium
TTCTTTTTTAAATCATCTACAGCAGCTATTAAGTTTCTACCACCTGCTATAGAGTCATACAGTATTCCAATTTTAATATCTTCGTGTATCTGTTTATTATTCTCTTCTGGTATATCTATTCTGTAGCTACATACTCTTCCACTTACACCTTTAATTCCTTTTTCATCTTTTACATGATGTACATCCATTACTGCGTATAGTCTAGATTCAAACCCACTTCCTAGGAATGTATTTAGAAATGGTGATTGAGCAATTGGTTCTCTAATTAGCATAGCACTTAGTGCTTCTTTTTGGGGTATATATGTATGATTAATTGCTTTTTTAAATTCCTTAGTACTAGCTATTGTATATGTAGCAGCACATAGCTCTATTACTCTTTTCATACCTAAATGTAATCTAGCAGGTATGAGGGTTCCATCTTTTTTCGTATGAGCAACTATTAATGATCTGGTTTGTTCAGATTGTATTACATTTATCTTAATATCATTAATATATTGGAATACTTTAAAAGAGGAGGGTAGTTTAATATAGGGGGTTTGTACACTGCCTTCTGAGGTTTTTTCCCAAGTAATTGGCATAAAATGTCCTTATATATCTACTTGGGATTAGATTGTATATGAAATGGGCAGTATGGTCAATTAGCTAATTTGGGAAGTTTCAGAATCTTCATCGTCTATGGTAAATGGTATTGCCATATTTAAGAGTTCTTCTTTTTCTATTCCTAATCTCTCAGCATTATATTCTAAGCATGTATTTACAGTACCTTGAGGTACTCTTCCCTCTTCCTCAGCTTTTATCATTCTAGCAACAGCTTTTAATGTGTAAAACTGTCTCTGTTGCTCATTAGGTTTACCAAAGTTTACTTTATCGTTATGATTACTGTTATCTAAAAACCAATCTTGGTTTCCATTTGCGTAGTAGATTACTGCCATATGTGTTTTATTTTAAAAATAATAAGGTTCATTATACCATTAGAATGGCTTTGTAACAACATCTTAAGGGGTTAAGAGAGATTGTCTGTTTCGGTATTTTCTTGTTCTTCTTTCTCTACTAACTGTGTAAGAGTATTAACATCAAGATTACTATCATCTTTTGCTATCCATATAGCTCTTTCATAATCAGATTTACTAAGGTGTCCTTTTTGAAAAAGTTCATATATAGTGGATAGCTCTTGTACTATTTGATGCTGATCATCTGTTAATCGAGAATCAAATCGAAGAGGGGATATTGGGTCTACATCTGAGAGGTATGACATAGTCGTAAGTATTAATTTAATAACTCTAAAGTATACTTAGAATATTTTACTATATCAATTCTGTACTCTTTTCGCTTTCTTTTTCGGAGGTTAGTTCTGATGTAAGCAGAAGTAATTGGTTACTAGTCATATTTACTGATTGGGCATTTCTTCTTAAGCAGTGTTCATACTCTTTCTGTGAATACTCTCCTTCCTCTTTAAATTCATTTATTAATATTGCTGCTTCTAAGGCCTTTTTTAATTTGGAATGATTAAAAAGTGATACACTTATTTCTAGCTCCTCTGGGGTTATATCTAGAGATTGGGAATTTAAAAACAAACCTTTCTCATATTCATCTTCTGAAAAAACCCCTGTGTTTTTCCAATTAAGAATCCTTGAGGTAGCTTCTAGTAGATTGATAACGGTGTTATCAATTTTCTTTCTATTCATACCTACTTCTAAACTCTTATATTTCTCTTTATTATCATTATCTCTAGTTCTGTTCCTAAGTATAAAGAGGTTATCACTGGTAATCTGGTTCATGGTTTTTTCTAATCTTTTAGCCATATTACTCCTGTCTTCTTTATTTGTAAGTTCTAAGACCTTTTTCATTCTCCTTTTTTCTAATTAAGAACATGATTATACATTAAAAGACACTATAGGGGAGAACATTGGCTAATATTTTTGATATGATATTAGGATATGAATGGTACTACCTTAGAACAAACAAAAAAGAGAGTAAGAGATGCTAAGGCATTTCTGTTTGATTTTGATGGTACATTGGTTAACTTAGATAAGTTAAATGTTGATTCCTTTAGTATTGTATTTAAAGAGATGTTTGATTTAGAGTTTACTAGAGAGGATTTTATGAAATATATCTCAGGTAGGGGTTCTAAGAATGGTTTGATAGAGTATTTAGAAGTAAATGGTATTAAAGAGTTTTCTGCAGAGGAGATTAATACTATGTTTTACAAAAACAAAAAGAGATTGATAGAGGAGAGAATGGATGAGGAGATATATTTAATACAGGGTATAGAGGAATTTCTAAAACATTATGGTAATACAGGTAAAAAGATTCTAGTTGTAACATCATCTAGACAGGAGCATGTAGAGAGGATGTTAAGTCATTTTAAAGTATTTAAATACTTTGAAAAGGTTATAGATAGGAGTATGGTAGTGAGGGGTAAACCAGATCCTCAAGCATTTTTGGATGGTATTGAATATACGGGGTTTCATAGTAGTGAGTGTATTGCTTTTGAAGACTCTTTTTACGGTTTACAATCTGCTAAGGGTGCAGAGCTATTTACCATTGGTGTTTTAAATGATGGTTGGAATGATGATTTTGTATATCATTTAGCTGACTATGTTGTTAAAAGTTATACAGAGTTGTTATAGGGTTGTTTTTTTATAAAAAAAACAATCTATTTCTTCAGTTTGCTATTGACTTTCCATTATGTTTGTGATACTCTAAATTAGGGAAAATTTAATAGTAAAAATATGTTAAAAGAACTGCCTTTAAACAAGATAAAATGGACAGCTAGAATTTTTTTAGTCTCTAGCTTTTTTGTTCTTCTTTCTATAGCTTCTTCATATGCTCAAACAAAAGAGGTATCTTCAATAGAGGATTGGAATTCGGGGACATTTTCAAATATTAATCTTACACAAGAAGGTTTAGGTATAGAGTTAGAGGCTGATGGTTCATGGAATGCTCTAATGTGGAGGACTCCTGATAAAACTATTAGTGCCGGTGCAGCTTTTACTTCTGATGGTACTCATGTTTATGTAATTAGAGGATTAGGAGATAATCTGTTTTGGAGATATACACCGAGTACTGATAGTTGGGAGAATCTAAGAAATCTTCCATATGGTGTTTACTTGGGATCTGATCTTCAATATTTAAATGGTTATGTATATGCTATCTTTGGAGGCTATCAGAAGAAATTTGCAAGATATTCTATAGCGGAGGATAGCTGGGAGGTATTAGAGGATTATCCAGAGTTAGTGTATCAGGGTGCGAGTATGACTACAGATGGTACAAGTATATACTCTATTGCTGCTAATAATACCCAAAACTTCTATAAATATACTGTAGAAACAGATAGCTGGGGATTGTTAGCAAGTACACCTGCCACTACAAGGGGAGGTGCTGATTTAGAGAGGGTTGGAGACTTCATATATACTCCTAGAGGAGTAAATACTACGACTTTTTATAGATATCAGATATCTACAAATACATGGTCTACTCTAGCTAATTTACCTGCTACTATGAATGATGATGTAGATATTACTAATGCAAATGGATATATATATGTTGCAAGGCAGAATAATACGGCTAATTTTTATAAATACGAGATAGCTACTAATACTTGGAGTGTACTTCCAGATGCTCCATTAACATCTAGATATGCTGGTGTTCAATATGTAAGCTCAGAGGGCTATATACTCTTTTTTAGAGGTAATGGGGATAACAGATTATGGAAGTTTGATATTAATACAGATACTTTTATAGGGCCAGTAGATCCTCCTTCAACATTAAGTACTGGTTCAGATATGGTTTTTTACAATGGAGATTTATATGTACTAAGGGGTGCTAATTCCACCACTTTTTATAAATACACTGTTGCTACTAATACTTGGGATACTTTAGCAAATAGTCCTGCTTCTTTTAATGATGATGTTAGGGGTTTTACTGCAGGAGCATATATATATTTTTTAAGAGGAAGTAATAATAATAACTTTTATAGATATAATGTTGCTTCAAATACTTGGGAGACATTGGCAACTTCACCTGCTAACTCAAGATATGGAAGTGCAATAGCTTACCCGGGATCTGGTAATTACATTTATGTAACCAGGGGTGCTACTACAAGTGATTTTTGGAGATATGATACAACTACAGATACCTGGGATACCTCAATTGCGAATTTACCTACTGGTATAGTTGCTTCTTACGGTTCTACTCTCTTATCTGATGGCACTGATATATTCTTTACTGCAGGCATTGGGGTAAAAAGGATGTTTAAGTATACAATTCTTACTGATAGTTGGGAGGAGATATCTCCTTTGCCCTTTTCTCCATATTACGGTACTGATACTACCTATGATGGTAATGGACATATACTTGCACTGGCAGGAAACTATAAAACTGATTTATGGGAATACAGTATATCGGGAAATAGTTGGAGGAAGTTAGGAGCTTTCTCTCCTCTTGGTCCAACAGAGATAGGGAACTGGACAGGAGCTTCTGTGGTTACGGATAATAGTGGAACTATATATGTTAGTAGGGGTGGTGCAAGGCCGGAGATTTTAACATATACAAGAAATATTGATGATTACAAAAACTCTGGAATATGGTACTCTCCAATTTATAATTTAGAGTATGTTGATAGTTGGACATCTATATCTGTAACTGAAGTACTAGCGGGTGATTCTGCAACGATAATTGAAACAAGAGGTAGTGAAGATGGTGTAACTTGGGGTAATTGGACAGAGATATCTGGAGGAAATATTGCTTCTGAAGAGAGGAAGTTTTTACAGATAAGGGTGACCTTAATTTCCTCTTCTGATGGTAGTCAAACTCCTACGGTAGAAGAGATTTCTATAGAATACGCTTCTGATATTAATCCTCCATCTTCTGTTACAGGAGGGCAAGGCTTCTCCCAGGAGGTTGCCGGTGTTGAGTTAGAAGAAACCGAGGAGTACACATTTCTTAATCCAATGTTTACATGGGAGGAGTCTACTGATTCAGAAACTTCTGTCTTAGGCTATTATGTATATTTCGGTAGTAATGCAAGTGCTAATCCTGTAGATGATGGAGCATTTCAGACTTCTAATTCATATACGGTTAATAAGGCAATTGATGTTGGTACAAACTATTTAAGGATAGTAGCAGAGGATATTTTAGGTAATCGTAGTAATGCGTCGTTAGTTTTTACATACATATATCAAGGAGTAGGGCCATATCTTTCTTTAGAGGTAGATAATGAGAATTTGGATGGAACACTAGAGGAGGTTCAGGGTGTAGATGATGGTATTAAGTTAGAGAATATTTCGGGAGGTTTTTGGTTACAAGAGAGATTAGCACTTCCTCTTACTAATTTAGGTTATGGTGCTAAAAATATTGCCTATATATCTGATAGTAACAAGCTATTTATTCCATCTGGGATGAATAATAGGTTCTTTTCATACAGTATTACAGATAATGTATGGACTGAGTTAGCTACTGCTCCAAATACAATCTACTATGGAGGTGGCGTAGTGGGAGGGCCTGATGGGTATATATATGCTATGAGGGGTAACAACTCTACAGATTTCTGGAGATACAGTATTGCTAATAATACTTGGGAGACCTCAATTTCAAGTGTTCCACTTACAGTTGGATATGGTGGTTCTATGGTATTTGATGGAAAACAGTATATTTATGTACTAAGGGGTAATAATAGTGATTTCTTCTGGAGATATGATACATTCTCAGATACATGGGAGAGTTTAAGAAAGGTAGATTTCGGTGCTCCTGTTGATAATGTTAATAACAATGTATATACAGATGGTAGTCTAGCAATAGATAGGGTAAACCAACTAATATATGCTACTCAGGGTAACTATCTATCGGGTTTTTCTGTGTATGATATTAATACGGATACTTGGACCATTTTGCCATCTACCCCTATGTTGCCTAACCAAGGTAGCTCTATAACCTATTATGCTAAAACAAATAGTATCTACTATACAAATGGTAACTATACTCCAAATGTTTTTAGATATGATATTGATGTGCAAGAATGGTATGAGATTAGTTCTGTGCCTACAGATTTTCGATATGGAGGAGGAATACATAATGTAGGTGATGATCTTTTTGCTATTCGTGGTGGTAATACAAATGGTTTTTATAGATATGATATCGAGAAAGATTCTTGGTCTGTACCAAAAACTGGAATTTTTGGTAGGGAATTCGAAGGGTCTACACTATTTAATACATACTATGGTTCAGATATATTAAGGGGAGATGGTAACAACTTCTATATGATGCGTGGATATTATGGTGATCAATTTATTCGTTGGAATGAACAAACAGGTCAGACTACTAGGTTAGCAAATCTGCCTGTTGGTTCATATCAAGGAGGAAGTATGGGGTATGATTCAGTAAATAACAAGATATATCTTACTGGAGGGGTTTATGATAGAGGGTTCTTTGTTTACGATATAGAGAGTAATACATGGACGGAGGAAAGTGATGATAAGTTACTTCTTGCTGCAAGTAATGGATCCTCTATGGCTTATGATGGCTCACAATATATGTATTTAAACAGAGGTGGAGGTACTAATACCTTCTATAGATATGATACTCAGGGTGATGCTGGTAGTAGGTGGAGTTCTATGACAAATATTGCGTCAACGGTATCCTACGGTTCAGAGCTTCTATTAAAGGAAGGGTATATATACACTCTAAGAGGGTATAATAGTAATCCTAATCCATTCTATAGATATGATTTATCTTTAAATCAGTGGGATAACTCTTTAACATCTTTACCAAGTAATGTTAGCTATGAGAGTTTCTTAGCAGATGGTAATGATGGTAATTTCTACGCTATTAGAGGAGGTAATACTTCAGAATTCTATAAATACTCATTGAGTGGAGATACATGGACAAGGTTGCCGGATTTTCCTGGACAAATAAATGTCGGAGGTGCTGGAGAAAGTAATATGAGAAATTCAATATATGTAGTCTCTGGTAATGGAACTAGTACATACTCTGATGCGTTATATACATACATTATCGAAAGCGAAGATTCAGGGTTTGTACAGGAGGGTGAATATATATCTGAGGTACATGACTTAACTTCTGTTTATAGATGGGGGGATATATATGTAGAGGCTGATATTGAAACTAATTCTAACATATCAGTAGAGACTTCTACTTCACAAGACTCTATAGAATGGAATGATTGGACTCCTGTTTCAAGAGAGAGAATTGTAGAGGGTGGATATATGTATAAGATAAATTCTCCTGCTTTTAGATATCTTAAAATAAGGTTTACTCTTCTAAGTGGGGATGGTATTAATACTCCATTGCTTAGTGGATATAAGATTAACTATTACCAAGATTTATTAGCGCCTTCTAATCCTGAAAGTGCAGGGCTTCAGACTTTTTCTGAGCAGGGAGGAGAGAGTATATCTTCTGATACTTGGTATAACCATAGTAATCCATATTTTGAGTGGGCAGAAGATGAGGAGGTTTTAGGTGCTACTGATGGAGTTAATGGTTCTGGTGTTTCTGGCTACTATGTATATTGGGGGGAAGAAAGTGATGCTATTCCTTCTGAGGATGGAGTATTACAAGATACCAATACTTTCTCTCCAATTGATTTAGTTGATTCTACAACATATTACCTTAGAGTACAGAGTGTTGATAATGCTGGAAATACATCTGAAGAGGTATGGCAACCATTTATTTATAAATATGATTCCTCACCACCAGGGGAAGTTCAAAGTCTTAGTGCAGATCCAGGTGGATATACATCTAATAATAATTTTACATTTAATTGGGAAGATGCAATTACTGAGGGTTCTCCAATAGAAGAGTATTGCTATATAACTGGTGTTGGACAGGAACAATCAGAAGAGATATGTATCGAAGATACTGCTATAAGTGATATTGTAGCTTATAAAGTAGGAACAAATATGTTTAAGGTTAGAGCTAAGGATGCTGCAGGTAATTTTGGAGAGTATAGTTCTGTACAATACTTCTATGTAGATTCTGAGAATGCACCTGCTCCTCCTACTAATTTACAGGTAACTCCTCAAAACAGTACTGCTAACTCTTTTGGTTTCTCTTGGGATCCACCATTAGTAGGTACATACTACGGTTCACAATCTAACCTCTCTTATCTGTATAGTGTAAATGCTCTACCTACAGAACATAGTACCTCTCAAACAAGTCTTAGATATTTAAATCCAGGAGCATATGCTACATTACCCGGTGAGAATGTTTTCTATATTGTATGTAAGGATGAGGCTGGGAATGTTAATTACAACGATTATACCTCTGTAAGTTTCTTTGCTAATACTGTTGCTCCTGGAATTCCTATTAATGTAGAAATCGCTGATGTTTCAGTTAAGAGTAAATCTAGTTGGAGATTAGCAGTATCTTGGGATGAACCTGATGATCAGGGTAGTGGTGTCGCAGGATATCAGATATACAGGTCTATAGATGGTGAGAACTTTTTTATGCACTCCTTTACTAGTGGTTCATCTTTAGTAGATAGTAAATTAATACAGATGACTTACTACTATAAAATTAAGGCATGTGATAGTACTAATAATTGTGGTGCTATGTCTGAGGTTGTCTCCCTATATCCTGATGGTAGATATATAGAGCCTGCTGAGTTAATAGTAGAGCCAATAATTTCAGGTGTTACTCCTAAAAAGGCTTCTGTATCATGGATTACAGCTCGAACAGCAGATTCAAGGGTAGCGTATGGGACTAAACCAGGGGAATATTTTGAAGAAGAGGTTTCTAATTCTGACCAGGTTGTAGACCATGTTTTAACTATTAATAACCTTAGCCCTGGTACCCAGTATTACTATGTTGTTAAATGGACAGATGAGGATGGTAATATAGGTATTTCAGAAGAGGATACTTTTACTACTTCCCCTCCACCTACAATTCAAGAACCAGTAGTAAGAAGTATTAGTTTAAATTCAGCATTAATAGAATTTACAACTAAAGATGCTGTAAAGGTACGTATACTGTATGGTGAAACCCCTGCATTTGGTGGAATGAAAGAGGTATATACTGGATCTCAAGAGGGTACACACAATGTAGAGTTAGTAGATATTAAGGATGGTACAAAATATTTCTATAAAATTAATACATTCGATATAGATGGATCTGAGTATGAGGGAGAGATGCATTCCTTTGAAACATTACCTAGACCAAAGATAGTAGAACCTAAGGTATATCAAGTCTCTGGGACAGCATCTGCTACTCTTCTTGTAGAGTGGAGTTCAAATACACCTGTTTCTTCTGTAGTAACCTACTATCCTACCTCTTCTCCAGAAAAAGCATTAGATGAAGTAAATGTTGCATTAAAGGGAGGGACGCATAGAATGGTATTACTAAATCTCCTTCCTAATACTCCATATTCAATAATTGTAAGTGGTAGAGACTTTATGGGTAATGAAGCTAGTAGTAATATTCTTAGCTTTACAACGGCTGTAGATACTAGACCTCCACAGATATATGATTTAGAGGTGTCTTCTGAAGTGCTAGGTTCTGGACAAGAGGCTACAGCTCAGTTAGTAATCTCATACAAAACTGATGAGCCTGCAACATCTCAAGTAGAATACGGAGAGGGTACTGGCACAACATATGCTCAGAAATCTCAGGAGGATACAGTTCTATCAATTAACCATATCGTTATAATTTCGGGATTAACACCATCTAAGGTATATCATCTTAGAGCACTCTCTAATGATAAAGAGGGTAATACTGGTTACTCCATCGATAAGGTTGTTGTTACAAATCCATCTACAGAAGCAGCATTTAATCTAGCAATAAATAATCTAGTATCCATATTCTCTTTTTTAGGTAGAAATTAATGAAAGATAGAAAGATAAATAAAAAGAAAGTTTTAATATTTACATCCATATTAGTATTAGTTCTAATACTAATATCTATTCCCATAATTCTCTTAAATATTTCTGGTCGAAAAATGGAGAAATACTCGGAGATTACATTTGTTACACCTACAGATGCAATAGTATTTTGGAAATCAGAGAAAGAAACTCTTGGGTATATAGAGTATAGTAGTAAGAAGTTTGGTAAAAGAGAGAGAGTGTTACAAACTAGTAGTGAGCCAGGTGAAGTACATGTAGTATTTTTAGAGAATATACCATTAGAGGGTATATATATTAGGAAAATAAATGAATCAGATAGTATCTTTTACTTCCAACCAATAGTTCATATAAAGTATGAAAATAATGAAAGTGAGTAATAAATATAATAAAAATGAAAAGATACTTGTTGGTAATGGAATACAAAAGATATTTAAAGTAGGGAATAGTTTTGTTGAAGTTATTAAGGGAGTAGATATAACTATTAAGAAAGGAGAATTCGTTATTCTTTTTGGTTCTTCTGGTTGTGGTAAGAGTACACTCCTTAACATGCTACTTGGCTTAGAGGTTCCAACAGAAGGAAGTATAAAATTTATTGATAAAGAGCTATATGCATATGATGAGGATGAGAGATCTCAAATAAGGAAAGAGAATGTAGGTTTAATATATCAACAGCAGAACTGGATCAAATCTCTTAATGTTTTAGAGAATGTAGCTTTCCCATTAACTCTAAGGGGTTTCCCTGAGGAAGAAAGAAATAGTAAAGCCATTGAGTTATTAAAGATGGTTAATATGGAAGGCTCTATGCATCAAGCTCCTACAGAGCTCTCATCGGGTCAACAGCAGAAGGTTTCATTCGCAAGAGCACTAATCTCTAACCCAGTTCTTTTAGTAGCTGATGAGCCTACAGGTAACTTAGATTCAAAATCTAGTGAATACCTTATGAATCTTTTTAAAGAGTATAACGAGAAAGGTAATACAATTATTATGGTTACTCATGATTTAATATTCTTACCATATGCTACAAGAGCTGTTAATATGTCTGATGGTTTAATACTTAAAGAGTATTTAAGAGGAGATAAAGAGTTAGAGAAGTTTAAAATATTGAGTAGTAAATAATGGATTTAGAGAAGGAAGTAAAAAAGAAAAAAACATTTAAAGAAGTTATTGTATCTATACCCTCCTTTTTAAAAGAGAGTGTTAGGCAGATGGCCTTTCTTACGAAGTTCTTTATACTCCTATTCTTTGTTGTTATTAAATATGTTTTAAATAGATCTCCAAGGAGGAAGTTAGATAAACCAGCTAAGAGAAAAGTATTTGGTTTTGATTTCCTTCGTAAAAGATATGAATCTGTGTATAGGTTTGTACTTAATGTGTTTGATAAAACAGAGCCATCAGAGGTAAAAAACGCTGATTTAATATTGTTGGCTATGAAGAACCTTTCTACAAAAAAGAATAGGACATATGTTACTATTGGGGGTATGGCAATAGGTTTTGGAGCGGTAATACTATTGCTATCTACGGGATATGGGTTTGAGAAATTAGTGGTATCACAGGTAGCGAGTCTTTCTGAGATGAAACAGATAGATGTTAATATATCAAAGGGATCTCCCTTAGTATTTAATGAAGAAGCTATTACAAGTATTACAAGCATACCAAAGGTAGAAGCAGTTATTCCAATTGTTACCTCTGTATCAAAGATTACATATAATAATGCAGTATCTGATGTAATAGTATATGGAGTATCAAGTAGGTATTTTGAGGAAACAGGTATGTCTCCTATTTTGGGTAAAGTATTTTCTGATGACACTCAGAATATAAAGGGAAGTAATGAAGAAGAGGGAAGGGGGGAAGTTGCTGGTACATCCTCTATTCTTATTAATAAAAAAGATATAGGTGAAGAGGTATATAAAATTAAATACTCTATTAATCCTACTGTTTGGAAAGCTGTCTACTCTAAGGCAGATAGTAATTCAAAGATATTAGGATATACAAAAAGGGAAGCAGGTAAGCAGGAAGCTACAGAGGTATGGGGTAGTAAATATAAGGGTAGTGAAGAAAGGAATGCTATAGATATAGAAGGTAAGGAGTATAGTGTATGGGTTAAGGATGGTTTTGCCCTCTGGGAAAAGAAAGAGTGTTTTGAAACTAACCCAGATTGTGTAGATAATGAATATATCGTTATTCGAATTACTGATGGACAGAATATACAAGAGGGATATATAACAGAAGAGGATTTAGTTATTGAGAGGTATGAACTAAGTAAGGGTAGCTCTTTTGAGGTCTATTCAGGTAAAGTAATAGAGAGTGTTGATTTTGGCATTAAGGATACTGACTATACAAACCTGTATTTAGACACTTCAGAGGATTCTGTAGTTGTAAATATACTTGGTGATAAACTCTCTACAGGGTACAAAGGTTCTCTTCTATATGGAGATTCATATGGTACCAATGGAGAATTTAATATTAAGAGTAGTAATGGTAAGGAGTATGGATATTGGATTAAAACAGATTTAGAGCTTTGGAGTAGTGAGGAGTGTGATACGGTGTGTGATGAGTATACTACTTCTAAACAGGGAGAGTTAGATAGAAGTACTACTGTAAGTGGATATTTTAAAGTTTCTGAGTTATTAATCTCTGAAGAGATAAATGAGATTATTTATGGGAAGGTACTAGGAGATCAGGATAATGCATCCTTTATAGATTTAGAAGAGTTGAAAGAGTCTGATGATACTATAGATTGGGCAACAATATCTTCAGAGTTGGGTGGAGTAGAGGAGGTTGATAAAGATATAAAGGAGATACCTGATAGTGCACAAAGGGTATCTTTAGTTAATACTGCGATGTTAAATCTTTTAGGTATTAGTGAGGATGATGCTGTAGGAGAGAAATTTGGTGCTACCATTATTTTTGATAGTAAGCTTTTTAATAGGAGTAACTATATTGTAGAATCTGAAGCTTTCGATATTGAAATAGTTGGTGTGGTATATGAGAGTAATTCTCCTACCTTCTATTTACCTCTTCAGGATATATTGGTTGATGGAATGGAAAATGTATCATCTATAAAGGTAATAGTTAAGGATACAGGAGATGTGGCTGGTGTTAGAGAGAGTATTGAATCTTCAGGCTTTCAGACCTCTTCAGTGGTAGATACAGTAGATAGTATCAATGAATTATTTGGTACATTAAGAATAGCTTTGCTAGTACTAGGTTTAATAGCTTTAGGGGTAGCTTCTTTAGGTATGTTTAATACCTTAACAGTATCACTTTTAGAAAAAACTAGAGAGGTTGGTTTACTTAAAACAATGGGTCTTAAATCTAGTGAAGTTAAGATACTCTTCCTTGCAGAATCTCTAGTAATGAGTGTAATGGGAGGTTTAGCAGGACTGTTATTGGGCTTTGTTGTTGGTAAATTGTTTAGTATCTTGATATCTGTTCTTGCTATTGCTCAAGGACGTGCTGCATTAGATGTAACATATATTCCTTTCTTACTAGGATTTGGACTTGTATTTATATCAGCCTTAGTTGGAATATTAACTGGTTGGTATCCAGCAGAGAGAGCAAAAAAGATATCAGCCTTGAATGCACTAAGATATGAATAGGGTTACTCTTTCTTAGTACTCTTTTTCTTTGTAGAAGCTTTTTTCTTAGCAGGTTCTTTCTTTACTGCCTTTTCCTTAGTAACTTTCTTTTCTACAGGTATAGCTTTAACTTCTAGAGCTAATACGATTTTTTCTAATTTCTCAATTATCAAATCTAACTTCTCAATCTGTATATTATTCTTAGTACTTCCCTTACTTTCTCCATCATGAGAGTTACCTCTCTTTTCAAAACAGCTACTACAGTATATTGGTTTGTCTGAGCTAGGTTTAAATGGTACTAAACATTTACTACCACAGTCATCACATATTGCAGAGTACATTCCCTTACCACCTCTATCTCCTGAATCTCTAAAATCTCTATCATCTCTTGAGTTTCTTGAATCTCTCCTATCTCCTCTATCTCTATCTCTACCACCACCCTGTTGTTCAAAGCAGCTACTACAGTATATTGGTTTATCTCCTGATGGTCTAAATGGTACTTTGCATTCTCTACCACATGCATCACATACTGCTGAGTGCATTGTTACCTGTCTATCAGAGTCTCTTCTATTACTATTATTTCTATTAAATCTTCCCACGTTATTACTAAAAAAGTTTAAATGGCTATGTACTATATATCTTTATGGGGTAAATAACAAGGAAAGATATATTATAAGTACATATTTGAGTATTGAATCAGATGTTTAGTGTATCTGATATAATAGGGGGATATTTTAACAAAAGGAAAAATCATGGATGGTCTAGATATTACTGTTCCAGATTCTCAAACAGATACAGATTTAACAATACTTGAAGTAGGAGCTGTAACTACAACATCAACTATTCCCCCCGTATTAGAGTCTCCACCTATTCAAATCATCTCAGAGATGGAATATCCGATATTAGAGAGATTACCTACAAGGGATATTACAGTAGATGAGAAAGAGTATACCGTTATCTATGAACAGAGCTCATATCCGGATAGTAGGATTTTTGGTTTTAGAACAAAAGATGAAACAGTTAATCAGAGTAAGCTTTTTCAAATATTACCGTCATTGAATAGGGGGGGGGGATAGGAGTTCTGAATTGTTTAAGATTAATTTCAAAAATGAGGATACAGTAAAAATCCTTATCAAAGAAGGTGAGAAGGTAGTAGAACATGCTAATGAAATAGGGAGTAAGTTAAAGAATACTCCTGTATCACTTAATGATTTAAAGAGAACGGTTAATATAGGGGGAGAGCAGTATTCATTAGTATACCAACCTCAAGCGACATCAGAATATATTGAGTCTGCATTCCAAAGTACTATTAAGAAACTAGAGAGAAG
>JAVEVH010000016.1:0-14598 GCA_034005145.1 Candidatus Dojkabacteria bacterium
AGAGTAGAAAGAGTATTACTAATATTAATGGAGTAATTACTGCAAAGGATCCCATCCAAGCTAATATGAATACAGATAGGTATACCAACCATACACCAGGGAGTGTAAGAGCAGTAAGTACTACTCCTGTGATAGTAAGTAGAGAAAGGATTATGTAGAGAATGGTGTCTAGCATATACTAATCGTTAAGAATTATCTAAATAGTATAACAGCCATATCCTCTAGGCCATAGTCATAAAAGGAAGATACTTCATCTATACCATTGCCATTATAGTCTCCAGCACTTAAATGCTTAGTATATGGTACACCCCAATTCCCAACTCCACTTCTAAACCAAGTAGAAGTTCTAAAAGTTGTGCCACTTGGGGAAAACATTATCATGGCCATATCTTCTCCACCATAGTCATACATTGCTGCGAGTTGATCAATTCCATTACCATTAAAATCACCTGCTGTTAAGTATTTAGTATATGGCACTCCCCAATTGCCCACTCCACTTCTAAACCAAGTAGATGTAGTAAAAGTTGTGCCACTTGGAGAAAATACTATCATTGCCATATCTTCATTGCCATAGTCGTACATTGCTGCAATATCATCCTTCCCATCAGCGTTATAATCACCTGCTGTTAGATATTTTGTATATGGGACTCCCCAGTTTCCAACTCCACTTCTAAACCAAGTAGATGTAGTAAAAGTTGTGCCAATAGGAGTGAATACTATCATAGCCATATCTTCTCTCCCATAGTCATACATGGCAGCAAGCTCATCTTTCCCATCACCATTATAATCCCCTGCGGTAAGGTATTTAGTCACAGGTACCAACCAGTTTCCAACTCCACTTCTAAACCAAATTGAGGGGGTAAACTTGTCTCCCTCGGCAGTAAAAACTATCATAGCCATGTCTTCATTTCCATAATCATACATAGCTGCAATCTCATCTGTACCATCACCATTGAAGTCTCCTGCAGTTAGATATTTAGTTACAGGAACCATCCAGTTACCTACTCCACTTCTAAACCAGGGAGTTGGATATGTTTGATCTTGGTCATTAAAAACAATAATTGACATATCCTCATTACCATAGTCATACATTGCTGCTATTTCATCTGTTCCATCTCCATTGAAATCCCCAGAAACCGTATATCTTGTATTTGCTACCCCCCAATTCCCAACACCACTTCTAAATTTTGTATGTGTTCTGAAATAGTCTTCAATATTTACTGTATATTCTTCTATTGCAGGGGAAGGGTCCGTTTTTGTTAATGTGTATTTATTCAATTCATAAAAATTATTTGGTGTGCCTGATTCAGGAAGTATAGAACCTCCCGTTAATGAAATAGTTGGAGTCAGATTCGTTTTCAGAATATCTCCTGGGACACGACATGAAATTGTTTTTGATTTTTCACTTATACTGCAATTATTTCCCGTAAGCTTGTAGGAAGATATTACATCTCCCTGTACAGAGACTAAAGCATTGTATGCATTTACCCTTTTCCCAGTAACTGTTTTGCCACTTAGTGATGCTACCGGGTCCCCACTATTTAGAATTGCGCTTTTTACTTCTCCGACAGATAAGTCCGGCCTATACCCCCAGACTAGTGCGGCCACTCCTGCAACATGTGGAGCTGCCATAGAGGTACCATTCATAAACTCATAACCCTCAGAACCCTGCCCTTCTTTTATTATAAAGATTGCGTTAATAAAACATCCATTATAATTATTCCCATATGAATCAGTAATCCAACGTAATTTGAATTTAAAATTTGAAGTTAGAAATGTTGGGTCTATGTTTCGTATAATAACTTGTTGCGAAGATCCTATAGAATATTCATTCCATCTATAATTCTCCCAGAAACTATAACCATTACCGCTAAAAGACAATGTCGCATAATCATACCAACCATATGACTCAGTATCACACGAAGTAACAAATATAAATGTCCCTTTTTCGGTATTCATATTTATAAAATTAGAAATCAGGTATGAATTAGCATTATTGGGATATGGAATTATGGAGGTACTAGACAAGGCCGGATCTACCATATCAATAGTTCTAACACCCCAAGTGTCATAAACACCCCCACGAATCCAATCACTCGGAATTGCACCTTCAGACTCATCATCAAATTCTTCACTATAAGCAATACTATAACTTGAAGAGCTCAAGATATTCACTCCTGGGGCACCAAGATCCACGGATGTAATACCATAGTCAGAAAATGATGCAATAACATCAATTTGATCTGTTGCAGCAACACAAACAATATTTGCAGATGTATAATCACATGGATAAAGATGTACTCCACTGTCATGATTATCACCCTGTGAATCCGATCCTCCATTTCCGGCAGCAGCGATAAAGAGGCCGGAGAAGTTATTAATGGCTGTCAATAATGCAGAATCATTCACGGACCCAGTAAAACTAGCGTTAATAATTTTTGCGCCATTCCTCTCCGCAAAATTAATTGCTTTAATAATCTGTGCCGTCGTAAGATTTGTCTTTAAAGCCATTATTTCCGCCTCTGGAGCAACTCCTGCAACACCCCTTCCATTATTTTTTGAGGCTGAAATCGTACCTGCAATATGAGTACCATGCGGAGGGGTAGAGAAATCACCCTCTTGAATACTATCTGGCCGTGGCGATTTGTCATTATCAATATAATCATATCCATGTATACATCCTCCTAATGCATTACCGGTATCACTAACACAATTAGTCCCATCCCACATATTATTTTGCAAATCTGGATGAGAATATTCAACCCCTGTATCTATAACTGCAACTATAACAGCATTGCTATTTCTATCAAAAATTTCCCAAGCCTCCGGAGCATCAATATCCTTGTCGGAGTTTCCGATAGTGTCACGTACTACCTGGCCAGTATTGTCTAAGCCCCACAAATAATTTTTATATGTATCATTTGTATTGATGGCAGTCGAATAGTATTGATAATTTGGCTGAACATATTCTATAGAACTCTCATACTTAAGTTCCTCTATCGTCTCTTCTACAGTAGCTTCATCTGAAATTTCAAGTAATGAAACATTCATAGAATCTATTGATTCCTTCTTTTTCAGCCCTTTTCCTTTCAAAAACAATCTCTCTTTCTCTTTTCCCCCATTGGTTTTAAGGTTCACTTTCTCCTTCTTATAGCTAATTAACACCTCTCCTTCAACATATGTTCTTCTGTGTTCGAGATCTTGTACAACATTTTCCTTGTTAAGAGAAAGGGTTGTTGTTTCTTTGATAAAGTCACTTGCAGTAGAAATGTTTCCCTCTCCATATCTATTTAATAGTAAATTAGCATTGGGTGGATTCTGTGCATAGGCACTAAAGTTACCAAAAATGAGAAAACAAAACACGAAAGCTAGGGGAAGAGATAACAAATACTTCGGAATCAATGATTTCAATATTTGGCTATTCTGAATTAAATACCCGATTATAATATTAAATGTGGAGATATTCAATGATTCAACACTTTGAGGAGATCCCTTTGACTATCCAACCTCATATGCTTTTACTACCTCATCCACAGATCCGTCTATCTGCAACACACCATCTTTTAAAAATACTGCCCTATCACAGAATTCTCGGACTGATGCTGGGGAGTGTGTAACCAATACTAAAGTTTTTCTCTGTTCTTTGTAATTTCTAAATACATCGAAACATTTCTTTTGGAAAGCTAAATCACCTACAGCTAATACCTCATCAAGAATATATATATCTGCATCAGCCATAATAGCTATAGAAAATGCTAACCTTACCTGCATACCAGAAGAGTAGTTCTTAAGAGGCATATCCATAAATTTTTCTAATTCAGAAAATTCTACAATCTCTTGATATTTCTTTTTAAGAAAATCTTTAGGCATTCCTAGAATAATACCATTAAGATATATATTCTCCCTACCTGTTAATTCAGGATTAAAACCTACTCCAAGTTCTAAGAAAGGTACCATCTTACCTGTCACTTTTACAGATCCACTAGTAGGTGTATATATCCCTGCCATAATCTTAAGCAATGTAGATTTCCCTGACCCATTCCTACCCATTATTCCAACAAACTCTCCCTGATGTATATCTAAATCAATATCTTTTAGTACAGTGAATTGTTCTCCTGCAGGTTTAAATAATCTTAATGGATTAGAAAGAAACTCTACTAAGGAGTCATGCCTCTGATGTGGCAAGAAGAAAGATTTTTTTAAATTTTTAACTTGTATTATTGGTTTTTGTTCCATATTAGAAGTATTCAGCTATTTTAGTGACTTTATTTCTAAAGAAAAGTATTCCTAGAAATAGTATTAATATACATACAAGAGTGATAGGAGCTAAAGAGATAAAATCTTTTAAACCTACATCCCCTCCAGTTATTAAACCATGCCTAACAGCAATCAATATCTTTGTTAAAGGATTTAAGAGTATTATGCCTTGCATTTTCTCTGGCAACATCTCTAGTTTGTAGTAAATTGGAGTTGCCCAAAAGAATAATTGTAATACTACCTGCATTAGATTATGAAGGTCTCTCAGTTTGATAAACATTACACTAAGAAAAAGAGACATGCCCATTATCAAAAAGTAAAAGGAAAATATTGCGACAAGAAATAGAAGTAGGCTCGGCAGAGTAATAACTACTGGAGTAAAAAGAGTAAAAACAGCAAAAACTATCATATTTATAAGAAAATCTATAAATCCTATCGTAACAGAACTAAATACTACAATCTCTCTTGGGAACTTTATCTTTAATATTATTCCTGATTTCGCCATAAGCGAACCCAAACCCATCATCACTCCTTCACTAAAGAAAGTGATAAACATAATACCAAGAAGAAGACTCATCATATAGTCGTCGTCCATAGCCATTATATTTGAGAAGACTGTATAGATTACACCAAAGAGAGCAAGTGGTTTTAATACAATCCATATAAGACCAAGGTAGGAGTTTTTATACCTAAGCTGGAAGTCTGTTTTAATAAATTCTTTAAGTAATTCTAAATAGTTCGACATGTTCGAATCATCTTATCACATATTATGTTCTTCTAGAACGAATCATTTTAACAGAGTTCTTATCATACTTCTATACTTCTGAAAAGCTTCTCTGCTAGTAAGGAATTTAATTTTTTGAGACAGAGATAATTTCTTAAACCTTTCTACTTTATTATTCTTTTTTGAGATTTCTAATATCTCTAAATAATAAGGAGACTGTTTTAATTTCTCCCAATAGAGATCTGCATATGGAGAGTTAATATGCTCTTTTTCCCAAGGTTTAAGAACATATGAAATAATTTTAGGAGAAACCTTCCCATCTAGATAGTTCTCCCTTTCCTCTTTAACTAGGAAGTCTTCTTTCTTTAAAACAGGCGCACTATTAAAATAGTTCCATTCTCTTCGTAGCTTGTATGTTTCTTCTGCAGAAAAGAGAAGATTCATAATATCCTGATCAAGACAGTAGAATTCTCTATTTAATAGTTCCTCTAAGGCTTTGTTCTTCTCCTTTTTATCTATTCTTTCTAAATTGAACATTAAAACCCCAGAGCTAAAATATCTCTTGAACTTTTCCTTAGGAAGCTTAAGATACTCCACAAAGTAATCTTTTGCTTTACCAGAATAGTGAGGATAGCTAATATATTTCTCTCTCCAAGGAATCTCATAAGTAATTGAATCAGGGGCTCCTGCTATTAACTTATCACCCATTGGTAAGTTATATAGCTCTGCAACATCCCCTAATACATAGGAATCAGCATCTATATATATTATCCTTGGGAAATTTTTAAATAGTCTGAATATTGCTAAACGGTAATATCCTGCCCTACTTATATGCCTAGATTCATAAACAAATACAAATTGGTCTCTCATATCTATAAATTCAATATGAAAGCGTTTATCTTTATTAACTAAATCATAGAAATTCTCTTTAAAACGAATACCTCCATCGAGAATATATATGTAATATTTACTCTCTGACTTTGCATTTTCAATTAAAGATGCAATATTTACCCATAAATGAGCTTCATAGTTTGCATCACTGGATAGGCACATAAACACAGCTCTTTCTTTTTCTGGGAAGGAAAGTGGTACAATCCTTTGTAAAATCCCTATCTTAATCATTTCTCAATAGAAGTCCTCACAAGTTAGTAATTAGAATCGATCCAATAAATACTTTCGAATTACTTTTTTGAATGTTGTAATAAAGCCTTGGTATTTTATTAAGTTAATGAAGTTTTTGACTGTTTCAATAAAATTCCTCTTTTTAACAGGTACACTATATGCAGACTGAACCTCTTTATCTTGAATCTTGCGGCTAGTATATGAATAACCTTCACACAAATTAGAAATTTGGAGATGATAAGCACGAAATTCTGGCTTTGAGAGAACATAGCTCAAGATATTTGCAAGTCCTTCTAATTGTTTATTAAGATCTTGGTAGGCACTTTCCGGATTAACATTTACAATCGTATACGGAGTATTTATTCCTAATAATTCATCTGCTTGTAATAGCTCCATCCAAAAACAAACATCTTCGCCGATTCTAAAGTTTTCGCTAAATTTGAATTTATTTCTTTTAAGAAACTCTGATTTAATCATAACGGTTGGAGTTGCAATTGGGCAAGATGCAATTATTTCTGGCATTACATAACCAGACAATACTCCACTTTTAATTAACTCTTCTCCTTGCCACCCTTTTCTTATATACGAAGTATGACTAATATTAACGTTTGATAGTACCGTCTGCAAAAGTTGTTTTTCGATCTTTTCCTTTGTGAATAAATCATCCGAGTCCAGGAATACGATATATTCTCCACTAGCCTCTGCAATCCCTCTATTTCTTGCTACAGCAGGACCACTATTTTTCTCGAGAGATATTAATTTTATTCTTTTATCTCTAACAATATATTTTTTAATTTGTTTTAAATCCTCAGTAGAACAATCATTTACAAGTATTATTTCTATTTTTCTATAAGTTTGTTTGAGAACAGATTCTATAGATTGAATCAAGATTTCAAACCTATTGTAGAAAGGTATAATAACAGTAACTTTTGTTTCTGGGAAACTTTTTGTATTTTTTAGAATCTCTTCCATCCTTTTTTCTGCCAATTTTTGTGCTTTTCGATATGGTGTCTCTTTAAGAAAGTTCCTCATTTTTCTATAAAAATTATATTCCGTCCCCTCTAGCTCCTCTTTTCTTTCTTTCGGTATACTCTCCATCATCTCTATCCATAGAGGATTTCCCTCTGTTGTAACATTTGGATGTTTGTTTGAATCTTGTAAAGGATGAATTCTTGTCTTAGAAAATATTTCTTTCATATGAATAAATTCATAATCAGTAAGAAATCTCTTCCACATATCATAATCCTGAGTACACTTCAGTTCTAAATCGAATCCTCCATGTTTATCAAAAGCCACTTTTGGTATTAACAAAGTAATTCCATTAACACAACCTCTTAGTAATGCATATTCCGGTTTATTTATTAGTACTTCATGTTCAAAAATAACGTTTGAAATAAATTTAGAATCAGAATCTATTAATTCATAATCAGCATATAGAATTACATCCTTTTTACCTAATTTCTTTAAATATTGAACCTGTTTCTCTACCTTCTCTGGATAATAGACATCATCGTGACTTAACCAAGAGAAATACTCCCCCTCCATCTTCTCTATTCCCATGTTCAATGCACTAGCTGGCCCTCCATTCTCTTTTAAAAAGTATCGTATCTTCTTACCATAGCTCTTACATATTTCATCTGTCTTACCTCCATCTGTACTGCCATCATTGATTACTATTACCTCTACATTCTTATACGTTTGAGATAGGGCACTGTCTATGGCTTCTTTTACATAGTTACTACCATTGTAGACTGGGATTACGATACTTACTTTAGGATTGAATTGATTAGACATAAATTATTGAAGATAAAAAGTATTTTATAGAATTATATCACACAAGAATTATAGTTTTTCCCTTAGTTTAGTAATTAAATTCTTTGTTGTAAGTATAATACCTTGTCTCTTAACTACCACAAGCTTGCTTTTTACTATTCTCAAAGGATTACTGATTCTCCATAACAGAGAGCTTTGAATTCCTTTCTGAATATCTTCCATTTGCTTCTCAATTGCATTTTCATACATCATGACGATTTTTTTAGTTTCTTCATTAAACTTTACTGTTTCTCCTTCAACTTTCTCTGACTGTAATACCCTCTCTATTAAGTTCTCCCACTTAGAAAGAACTTCCTCACCACTGTAATTATCAACCATTTTTAAAGATGCTTTACTAAAGGACCTGTATTTCTCTTCATCTTTAATTAGCTCTAAAACTCGTTCGGCCATTAAATTAATATCCCCTGCTTTGATTACATAACCATTTACACCATCATCAACAATTTCTCCAGGTCCACCATCATCAAATACTACAGAAGGAACTCCAAATGTAGCTGCTTCTATCACAGACAATCCAAAACCTTCTCTTTCAGAAGTTACAAGATTAAGAGAGCTTTCTTCATAATATTTTTCAATATCTTTTACTTCTCCTGTGAACACAATACTCTTTTCTTGTATGTCCAATCTTTTTATCAAATCATTTACAATCTCTCCAGTTGGAGCTTTCATATTTAAATTGTAAGGACCAACAATATAAAGTTTAGTATTAGGACTTTTTCTCAATACTTTTGCAAAAACTTCAAGTAATCGATCAATACGCTTTTGTTCTGAATTAAATCTACCAACAGATAATAAATTGATTACTCTATCCTTCTCTTTTAACTTTATTGGTGAATTTATAGATACTGGATTATTAATATGAAAAACATTACTAGAGAATGCAGAGCATACCATAGCGCTTAGATGTGACAACCAAATAACGGCAGATACTTTCTGATATATTTCTTTTCTTACTTTATTAACTTCTTTTAATTCTAAATCATAAAGTGGTAGGAAATAGTTTTCATGATTCCACATTATTACTTTTGTACCAAGCTTTTCTATCTTCTCATAAAGATTAAGAAGTGGAACAAAACAGTTATTACTACCAACAAAGATATCTGCACCAAGCAATCTAAGTAATTCTGGAATTATTGGGAAATCATACTCTTCTATTTCAACGTATCTTACTTTTTCACCAAGTTTATATCCCTGTTCATTCCCATCCTCTTTTATCGTGCATAGAACTACATCGTACTTTTCTGAGAGTAGTGAAGTAATGGTAGATATAACCCTATTCATACCTCCTCTGTCATACCAATTTCCAGTAAAGAATACTATTCTGGGTTTCTTTTTTAAATCAAATTTAAGAACATTTTCTAAGAGTTGAATTGAGGGGTTCTCTTCGTATATATATTCAGATATTTCTTTTAGAATATCTTTTGACTTATTAGTTCTATATAGATTGAGATACTCTTCGAGTATCTTACCTTTTAAATAAAGAATAAATCCGTGATATAGGGTTTTTGATTTAAATGATTTATACAAATCTTTGTAAAACTCTATTACATCACCAGACAAAGAGATTTTCACTTGATCAGGAGTATTTTCTACACTCTTTTCCCAAAATAAATCGCATTCTTCTATATGTTTCTCTATATTTGCCCTACTTTCTTGATCGGGGTGTGCTCTTGATTTTAATACAATACTTCCCTCGTAGTATATATCTGCATTTTGAAGTATACGAAACCATAAATCATAGTCTTGTGTTGTAGGAAGATCTTTATTAAAAGTTCCAACTCTTTTGAAATGTGTTTTATGAACAAGCATTGTACAACCATTTAGTAGTAAGTGAAAAAAAGGGAATAACGGCTTATTAAGGGATTCTAAGTCATATTCTTTCTCGAAATTAGCATCTTCTACTTTTTCTCCAAGAGCATTTATAATTTCGTATTTTGAATAAATAACGGTTTCTTTATTCTTTAACTTTGATAAAGCTTCTATCTGTTTCTCTACTTTCTCTGGATAATATACATCGTCGTGACTTAACCAAGAGAAATACTCCCCCTCCATCTTCTCTATGCCCATGTTCAATGCACTAGCTGGCCCTCCATTCTCTTTTAAAAAGTATCGTATCTTCTTTCCGTAGCTCTTACATATCTCATCTGTCTTACCCCCATCTGTACTACCATCATTGATTACTATTACCTCTACATTGTCATAGGTTTGAGATAGGGCACTGTCTATAGCCTCTTTTACATAGTTACTACCATTGTAGACTGGGATTACGATACTTACTTTAGGATTAAAATGTTTCTTCATTACAAATAATTTGTAAAGAATTTATTTAACTTCATAATCAGAAATATCACGTACAATTTCATTAAAATCCTTAAAATCGAAAAATTGTAATTTTCCAATCTTCGAACAATTATACACTTTGAGATTCTTTTTATTACTCTTGATATATTTATCATAAAACCACTTCCATGCAGGTAGATGCCATATCAAAGCACCAGGCTTATTGTATGTAGTACCCTTACCGTAGTAATCTTTTCTGAAATGATTTGGATCATTATCACTTTTCGAAACAAACTGCCCATTTATTAATTCAACACCCTTCACCTTCTCCTCGTAGTTTGCATCACAACCAAGCAAGTAAACCTCTTTAAATCTCAAAAGACTAATCGCAACTTGCAATCCAAATAAACCAGAATTGGAGACTGCCAATTTCCCCAAAAAATTCAAATCAGGTTCCTTGGGAGTATCTTCCTTAATTTCTACAATTGAGGTTTTTTTTGATTTAAGATATGTTCTAGACATTTCGTCTGCTGAGAAAAAAAATCTATTGATATTAGAGTTCTCAATAAGATTCCTATATTCTTCCTTATTGTCATTATTTACAACATGGTCTAAACCAGCAAAATATGTGGGTTCAAAACCCCAGTCATCAAAAGCTATATAAGATCTGTTAAAAGACATGGTATAGCATTTCTTTAATTTTGTAATATCACAACTACTCAGCGAAGGACCGGATCCAAGTATAAATAGGGGCTTCTCTTTTCTTTTTTCCCTTCTAAGCAAGAAATTGCTAGACAATAATCTGTTATTAAAAAGTTCTTTCATTTTATTTCCTTTCTTTATATTTTTTATTAAATGCTACGAAAGTATTTAAGTCTCCCGCGAAATTCTCCAAATTCTCTATAGTAAAACTATCTAGATGTTTTTCAATATCTTTAAATCCTGAATGAGTTTCTCCAAGGATTATATCAAATTTATTCAACAATTTTTTTTCTGCTAAATTTGAGATTATTTCATATTCAGATCCCTCGACATCTATTTTTAAGATATAATTACTGTTCGGGAATTCTTTTAAATATTTATTAATCTCACTACTAGCTTCTTTAACTTTCACTTTCTTCTCTCTAACTCCATGTTTTCTCTCCTCCGACCAATATTTTAAATAGAAATCCTCTCTTATAGTACTAACCCCATCATCATTCTTCAGATATCGTAAAGTTGCTTCCTCCGACTTACCAGCCAAACCAAATGTATTTGACTTTATCTTATGAAATAGTAGATTGTTCAGTATCCTATTCTCGTCAATATACTCACTTAATTCATCATTCACCTCATATCCTATTACCATCTTAATATTCTGTTGCATTGCAAACCACATACTAGAATAACCCTTATTCATACCAATATCGAAGACTAAATAACCATTCTCGCTTTCGGGCAGAGTAAAGTCATAGTTCCTGTAAGCAAAAATCTGAACAATAGTAGCAACAGAGTAATCCGAAACTAATGTGTATCTTTCATTATATTTAAAGTATATTTTACCTTCCTTTTGATTATGAGATAGATATTTTATTTTATTTTTCTTACACGAATCATATAGGGATACAATTTCTATATTTAGTTTGTAAAAGAAGGAACTATCAAATCGGAAAAATCTAAGGACATTAATCTTTTTTATTAAGCCAATGCCGTTTGATAATAGAAACTTTTTTAATGTAAAAAATGACACGATAGATGTCGTTAATTTATCTTTTTCTCAATCTGTTTAAGTATATAATCACTGCCTGCTTTGTTCGGATGCATATTATCAAAAGTGTATTTCTTAATTTCCTCTTCATTCCAAATCATTAGATTTATTATCTTGTTCTTTCCTAATAGAGAAATGAATAAATCAGAGTATTCCTCGATAATATGGATATTTTTCGGTCTATCTTTCCAATAGTTACCATTCCAGTTGGGTACTATTTTGTTGCTACTTATCCATATTAAATTTGGAATTTTATTTAATTCCGGAATCAAATATCTCTCTGCCATATCGAGTGAATATAAATTTATAGTCTTGTCACCTTCGTATTCCAAGCCGAAGTCTTTAGACAAATAATCCTTTATAGTCTTTTCACCAAATATCTTGTCGAATATTTGCTTTTTATCAGGATAGATATTTTCATTCGCTATTTTTTGATGCCGAGGGGAATGATCAACAATTCCAGTATGAAGTATAATAAAATCATATTTATTTAAATCTTTATTCTGAACAAGATTTATAAAATCCAATGTTGTAGTCCATTTCTCAGGGCAAAGATATTTTTCCACATTATATTTTTTCGAAAGTAACACCCCGTAGTGGTCATAATCTAGTTGACCCGGAATATTATCACCTCTACTATCAGTGTATAATAACACCTTTTTCGTTTTCTTAAACAATCCGAACATATTAATAACTAGATAGATATTATTGACGGAATATTAAATTTCTTATTTTCTTTGGCAACCATAATAATTTTTCCCCGAACCTATATGTCTTGGAGGTAATTAACTTATGATATCTTAATTCTGATTCTTGTAAGAGGTTGTTCAACCTGTTCTCCTCCTCTAAATGTACCTTAAGCTCTTCTTTATGCGTATTAAGTATTTCTTCCTTTCTTTTAGAGAATTCATTTTCTATATCCGAAATATAAAAAGAATCAACGAGCTGCCTTAAATACTTCTCTTGTTGTGAATTGAACTTTTCTGAATCTTCCGTTTTTATAAAATTTTCTGCGATATAAGCGACAGCCCTAGCAACCCAATAAAACATAAATTCTTTATTCTTAGTCATATTTCCAGATTGAATTCTGTAAAACGCAAAGGTTTTATCTAAGTATTTAAAACTACAACCTTTCTTTGCAATCGTAACCCACATAATCCAATCCTCAATAGCTTTAAATCCTTCAATAAAAGGCCCTGGTTTATCAAAGATAGATTTTTTAAATAACCCACAATGTATTGGAATACTCAAACCTCTCTGCCATTTATATACAAAATCATCAAAAGGATTATTACCTAACTTATCCTCCATCTGAGACTCCGAGTATTTTTGAGACTCATCATAAAAATATTTATAATTTGTATAGGAGACATCTAGTGAATTATCCTCCTTAAATTCTTTAATCTGTGCTTCAAATTTTCTCTCATCTAGAAAATCATCAGCATCTAGAAATTGTATTAAATCACCAGTAGATAGCTGAAAACCATAATTTCTTGTACTTGCTAATCCTTGGTTTTTTGTATGGTAAACCTTTGTATTAGGTTTCTTATAATTTTTTAGTAAATTATTTGTAAATTCATCTGTAGAGCCATCATTTATGATGATAATTTCAAAGTTCTGATATGTTTGCTTGAGTACAGAATCCACTGCATCGTCAACAAATTTTCCCTGGTTATAACATGGGATGATAACTGAAATTTTTCCACTTTGATCTTTGTCCATTTGCTCTCTTTTATTTTAAGAAACTATTCTTGGTCTCAGTAGACTCACCTAAGTTTTACAAAAAAATAGGCAGAAGCATTTTCGCAATTTAATACCTCTTCCATACAGTCCTATTAATATGTCCTGTATAACTTAATATTATTCTTACAACCTTTGCAGCTAATATCTCATTATTATAATCATCTACTACCCTCATTCTTATTCCCTGTTCTGTAACTACCCTTATTGAATTAACAACACTCTCTTTATCTAAGTTACTCATGATAACAGTACCCTCATCCATACCCTCAGGTCTCTCATGTGCTTGCCTTACAGTAATTGCAGGAAATCCTAACAATGATGACTCTTCTGATATTGTTCCACTATCAGAAATAACACAAAAAGCATTCTCTTGTAATTTAATATAATCAGCAAAACCTAAAGGCTTCATAATCCTTACTAAAGGATTAAACACAATATCACCACTATCTATCTTCTTTTGTGTTCTAGGATGAGTAGAGAAAATAATAGGCATATTGTACTTCTCTGCTACAGCATTAATAGACTCTACTAAAGATTGTAAATTCTTAGGATCATCTAAATTCTCTTCCCTATGAGTACTAAGCACAAAGTAATTCTTAGGCTCAAGATCCAATTCTTCTAATACCTTACTATTCTTTATGCTCTCTTCATTCTTCTTTAGAACCTCTCTCATACTACTACCAACTTTAATAACTGTTTCTGCAGGAATACCCTCTGCTACAAGATATCTTCTTGCATGCTCTGTAATAGTCATATTTATATCACTCAAATGATCAACAATCTTTCTGTTAATCTCTTCTGGTACTCTCTGATCAAAACATCTATTACCTGCTTCCATATGAAATACAGGTATTTTGTTTCTCTTTGCAGATATAACAGCTAAGCAAGAGTT
>JAVEVH010000066.1:0-3133 GCA_034005145.1 Candidatus Dojkabacteria bacterium
TACATTCAGATCAAGAAGCATATCTATTAAAACTAGGTTCTAAACAAGAGAATCTATGGGGTATAAATATATATCCAGATTTAGGTATGGATGAGAGAGTAGAATTTGATTCTATGATTAATTTAAGACCATCTCAGAATAACTACTCAAGAGGAGTAGAGGATAGTGAGATACAGAGTAAGATTTTAAATATAGTTAACTCAAAGATAGTAAATGAGTAATATACAGCATAAGAAACAAGCGCAGGGAGAATGGATTAAGAAGTCATTTCTAGAACAGATGGCAAATATTGGTAGTGAAGTATACAGAGCAATGAATTGGAGAGACAAGGGTAATGAAGAGTATGCACAGATGGCTTTTATTAAATCTTTAGAGCTATTTGATTTATCAAAGAGTTCTAAATTTACATATCCTCAATACAAAGAGTTATTAAGAATGAGAGAGATATGGGTGGATTTCTTTAAATATGATAATGAGTATAACTCTACACAAGAGAGTATAAACAAATACTTTATGTATACTACTATTGGTTTTAAAGCTTCCTAAGAAATTTTGTACAGATGTTGTTGGAACATGTTGAAAATGGCGGGACATACACGTCTGGAACCTAAAATGAGACAAATAAGACAGTATAAAAAGGGGAGTCAATTATCTTGTATAATTAAATATGGAAGAAAATTTAACATATATTAAAAACAGGAAAGGCGAAATTAAATCAGCATTTATTCGTTCAAATAAACCAGATTTTTCAAAGATGAAACAACTTTCAAAGGAGTTGGGGCATATTATATATTCGGTACCTAAAGAAACAGAAGTAGAGTTTAATAATGATGGTTGGTTGATTAAAGCTATTGGTAAGCAAAAAGATATTTGGCAGTTTGTTAGTGGTTGGGGTATGCCATATGAATGTTTTGTTAATGGTTTTCCATTTCCTGTAAAAATGAAGGAGATGTGGAAATCCAATAAGGAGGTTGAAGAAGTGGATATAGGAGAATTAAAATGGAATCTTAAATTCCCATGGTGGAATACTAAAGAAGACATACCTTACAACCTTAAGCCTGAAGAGGTCATATTGGATATTAATAAATACTTCTATCATAAAGAAAAGATTGATAATTGTGACGTTAAGTATCCATTACTCCTTATTCAAACGAAACAAAACAGATGGCTAATATACGATGGCGTACATAGATTTGTTAGACAGATGATCATAGGTGAAAACAAGGTGTCTTGTCAGAAGTTCTCATTAGATGAGATGGAAGAATTTATACCTGAAAGTCATAAGGAGTTATTTCAAGAATGGCTAAACTTGGAATATAAATAAATTAAAACGATTTAAGAAAATATGGGTAGTATTAGAATAGGGGATACCTCATCTCTGGAAAAACAGAGGAGAGTAAATACATCTGCTGGTTGTTATCTTGTACGAAAGTCAGATGATGGCTTAAAGTTATTAATAATAAAAAAGACTTGGCCTAGTGGAGACATAAAATATGTACTTCCTAAGGGACACAAAGAAGGCGATGAGACTTTAGAAAAAGCTGCTATTAGGGAAACTAAAGAAGAATCGGGATATACAGATTTCAAACTATTAAGATACCTAGGCTCAAGTACATATGAATTGGATTGGAGTGAAATTCAAATGAAAACAGATCATTATTTTCTTGCTGTATTAAATAGTGATAAGCAGATAGAGAGAAAGCCAGAAGAATATGAAAAAGATGTTGTAGTTGAGAATTTATGGTTAGAGGTTGAGAAAGCTCTTACTCATCTAAAGTATGAAAATTATAAGGAGATTACAGATCTACTTAAGGAATATATAAAAACAGAATTGGAGTAAACTGTACCAAATAAGGTTTCTACCTTCGAACCGAAGGGCTTAAAAAACATCTCTTTTTCAGACTTTTTCATCCACCAGGCCTTACTTTTGAGACTTTCACTTTTTAAGATCAAAATAACTCAATCCCCATAAGGGTTTTAAAACATAGTGGACAGGTCTTGTTGGAACATGTTGAAAATGGCGGGACATACACGTCTGGTACCTAAAGTTCTAGTCTTCTAGTACTTCTTCTAGAATATCATAGAATTTGCTCTTGGCTTTTCTTTCATACCATGGGGTATGTCCAGAGTTTCTTAATAATATAAACTTGGAATTTCTAGAATGTTTTTCTAAAGGCTCCTTAACCCCTTTTGCAGGATGACCATCATAATCTCCATGAATTGCTATAATAGGGCAGGATATTTGTTTGAGATGCTCAAGTAATTCGCCTGTTTCTCTCATCATTGAAGCTTCTGGCCATATTTTGTTGTACATATCTAAATCTAATATAAGTGATGAAAGTTCATGGGGAATAGTGGAGTAGCTGTCTAGCCGATTATATAATACCCCCATTTTTATCATAGTCTCTTTTTTATCAATATTTGGATCCTGAAATTCTTTGGATAATTGTTCTAGTGTTTTTCTATCACCTCTGGTCATCCTCTTCTCTCTAGTTTGATTCATAGTGGAAACATATTTCTGTTCAAAAGGGCCACTGCTTATTAATACAACCTTTCTTACTAGCTCTGGATATATTGATGCAAATATGACTGCTAACCACGCACCCCATGAATAACCAACTAGAATAACAGGAATATCAGAGTTCTTTTGTATGGAGTCTTTTAGTTCTTCAATTAGTTCTTTTATTGAATATTTTGATTGTAATGGTTCTAACACCCCGAATTTTGAGGACAAATGTTTTGCAACTGGTTGCATTTCACCAATAGCTCCAGGCCCACCGTGAAGTAATACAATGTTGTATGGTCCTTTACCATAGGTATTGATTATAGACATAGTTTATTATAACAGAATAATTACACAGGTCTTGTTAGAACATGTTGAAAATGGCGGAGGGTGTGGAATGGTATCCGAATTAATAGTTGGTTAGAAATAGATGGAAGTATTTATGAAAAAGTTAAGCTATTTTCTCAAAATGTTTTATAGCATTAATCTCTGACTCCCAAGTATTATCCTCGTTTAATTCTTCTAATTTGAATAACTTTGTTGGAAGAGGGGAATTAGCAATTACTTCTTTGGCAGTTTTTAAGTCTATGTGTATTTGAAATAGGGAATTAATCATAGCGTTACCATCTT
>JAVEVH010000017.1:0-14511 GCA_034005145.1 Candidatus Dojkabacteria bacterium
CTTATTACACATGTATATGATTGATTATTTGTATCAGTCATACTCCCAGAGAGGTTGTATCCCTTTTCTGTTTGAGGTGTAAAGGGGAATGACTCACTTATGGACTTAGGTGAGTCTGTATATTCTTTTGTAATTAAAAGATTTCCGATATTGTCAGAGACATTTATACTCTTTACAAAGAAGGCTTGAGAGAGTGCATCTACCTGAACTCTTACTGTACTATTTATCTCTAATGAGTAAGGATTAACATTTGGGAATGTAATTATACATGGGTTTGTTTCACTTAATTCAATATCTTCAAAGGCTTTATTTCTAAAATCAAAGCTACTATTTTGTAAAAGACTGAATATGAAGATTGGTAAAGTGAGTAAAAGGAGAAATGTTAAGGTTATACTCTTTTTCTTCTTTCTTGTTAGTGGGGCATTTCTCATTTCTATATATTAATCCTTATTTATTACTAACTGCAAGTTTCTCATTTATATCTTCCTGTATTTTTAGAAGTACTGAGCTACTATCCTGTCTATTTTCCACTATCGCAGTTATTGCATCCTTAAGTAAGTTTTCTACAAAAGATTGTTCTCCCATTTGCCATGATTTCATATATGGAGCCATTTGAGCTATAGAGCTGGTATATTCATTCTCTAGTAATTCAGAATTCATTGATACTCTTGAATATGGTTGTCCAAAATATCTAACCTTTGCTGCATTTTGTGCAAGTCTTCTTTGCTGTTCTGGTTGACTAAGGAACTCTACGAATTTCCATGCCTCTTTTGAATTCTTGCTAGTACTTGTAACAGCATCTGCCCAATATGATGAGTAGTAAACCTCTTCGTTGTTTGGAAGTCTTGGTAGGGGTGCTAATGAGAAATTAATACTAGGAGCATTCTCAAGTACATCTAGAGCTCTCCAAGATGTTCCAAACATCATGGCTAACTCGCCATTTTGGAATTTAGTTAGATCACTTGGTAAATATATTGCCCATGTAGCATTCTCATCTTGTACAAAGGATGTATATGTATCAAGTGCAGATATTGCTCTACTTGTATTTAGATTGACTTGGTCTCTAGTACTATTCATTACTTGTACTTTGTTTTGTAGTAGGAAGTAAGAGAGTATATCTATGGAGTGTACAATGTTTTTAGATGTCCCTATTGCTAATCCTGATTGAGTAATTTTTCCATTAGAGTCTCTTTTAGTTAGTGCTTGAGCTACTTCCATAAAGGAGTCCCAGTCTTTAGGAGGGGAGGTATATCCAGCATCAGAAAATATATCGGTATTGTAAATTACCATTAACCCATCTATGTGGAGTGGTATTGCATATATCTTCCCATCTCTTCCTGTTAAATCATCTACAGCGGTAGGGTAGAACTCCTGTGCGTATGTATCTTTACTCATTACATCTTCTGGAAGAGGAGTTAAATATTTCTCATATTTAGGTAACCAAGTATTGTGTATTCTTACTACATCAGGTGCTGGTTCAGTAGATGATGTTGCTTGTTCTAATCTTGTATATACTGTTTCTTCGTAATTTCTAAAAGATTGTTGTGCATACTTAATCTTTACTCCAGGATTCTCAAATTCATATTTCTCTATGAGTGGATGCATTACATCATCTGATTCCCATATACCCCAATACACTATTTCTACATCTTTAACTACTGGTTCATCCGGATCTTTAGGTAACATGAAATACATTATTACTGCAATTACAAAAAGTATGCCTGCAGTTATCGAAAGTAATTTGATTAATTTCTTAGTTTTAGAATCCATATTTCATTGTACAAAAATTACAGTCTTTCAGCTACTACTATTAATCTCTTTGTTCCAACACCAAGTGGCCAACAGGTCATTAGAGTTACAGTTTCCTTGTCACCTTGGGTTTTAAGTATGGAAAAGTCATCGGGAGAAACAATCTTTTTATTCCTAACAACATACTCTAACTGGGTATTCTCTTTCTTAATATTTACAATATCCCCTATATCTACACCCTCTAATTTAGTAAATATTGTTTCAGGTAGGTTAGAGTGTTTGTTAAAGAAACTAATTACTGCACTATGACCATATATAAAGGAGTTTCCTCCATCACCAGGAAGAGGTGTTCCTTTAAAGTGTGCTAATCCAAATTTAAGATATTGGTCATATATCTTTTCATCAGAGCTTTCTACATTGGGTGTAATCCTAATATCCTCTATATCAATCTTAGGGATTGTAATATACATATTCTCTTTGTACTCCTTGTTCACCACTATCTGTTTACTGCTCTTAGTAGTAGGGTCATATGTAAACATACCTTTGTACTCTAAGCTATCTGCGTTTTCTGAAAGATTAGCAAAGTAACTTTTACCAGGATCGTAGTAGGCGAATTCATTCTCAATATACTGCCTATATGATTCAGGTAAGGGGTCTTTTATGAGATTTTGTTTAAGTATTTGAAACTCTCCCTGTAGATATGAAGAGAGAAGAGGTACTCCCTGACTTAATACAATTACTAGTCCTACTAAGCCTAATATCCAAGAAAGGGTTTTCTTAGTTCTTTGTATTTTCTTCTCACTCTGTTTTTCTACTTTAATATCGTTATCCATTGTAATAGATATATTACCAGTTAGATATTTCTATGTCATTTGTTGGCACTTAATGTATTTGTCTGCTAGAATATCTTTTGTATGAGTAAGAGAGATTACTATGAAGTTCTTGGTGTAAACAAGGATTCTAAAAAAGAAGAAATTAAAAAAGCATATCGTAAGCTTGTCAAAAAATATCATCCTGATGTTAACAAAGAGGATGGCTCTGAAGAGAAGTTTAAAGAAGTACAAGAAGCATATGAGGTACTTTCTGATGAGACTAAAAGACAAGCATATGATCAGTATGGACATGCTGGTACACAAGGATTTGATCCTAGGAGTGGTAACGGTGGTGGTACTGAGTATGGATATGGTGGAGCACCTTTTGATATGGGTGATATTTTTAGTACTTTCTTTGGAGGTGGTAATGGTTTTGATTTTGGGTTTGGTCAGCAGGGTCAAAGTAGGAATTTAAGAGGAGAGGATTTGAGGTACAGAATGAGGTTTAAATTTGATGAAGCTATGAAGGGTGGTGAATACTCTATCAAGGTAGAAAGGAATGTCCCTTGTTCTAAATGTGATGGTAGTGGAAGCGATACAGGTAAGAGAAAAACATGTGATGTATGTAATGGTAGTGGTAGAGAAAGAAGAGTACAAAACAGTTTCTTAGGACAGATATCTGTAATGGCACAATGTTCTAGATGTCAGGGTATGGGAACAGTACCTGAGAAAGTTTGTAGTAAGTGTAGTGGTACAGGTTTAGAATCTAAAAGTGAGAGTGTAAAGATTAAGATACCTGCTGGTGCATATGATGGTATGGTTTTAAGATTTAGAGAGGGAGGTAATGCAAGTCTAAGTGGTGAGTCTGGTAATTTGTATGTAGAGATAGAGGTGGAACCTTCTGAGAAGTTTGATAGGAGGGGTAATGATTTGTACTCTGTAGAAAGTGTTACTGTACCGACTGCCGTGTTAGGGGGGAAGATAGAGGTTGAGACAATCTTTGGGAGTGTTAAATTAAAAATACCTACGGGTACACAACCTGGTACCATCTTTAAGATTAAGGGAGAGGGTACTCCAATACTTGGTAAAGAGGGAAAAAGGGGAGATTTGTATGTACGTATAGATGTAGATATCCCTAAGAGATTAAGTAAGAAAGAGAGAGAAGTATGGGAGGAGTTGAGTAATATGTAGGGTTTACATATATATATTCTTCTGATATCATTACATGAGAAAGATGTATTAAGGGAGGGTGAGATTGGTTCTCACCTTTTTTTTAGTAAAGAACTATTAAATTTTAACTTTTAAGAATATGGCAATGACATCAGAGTTAGTTGCGGCCATAAATCAGATAGCTGCAGAGAGAGGAATAGATAAGGAGGAAGTGTTTAAAGCGCTAGAGTCCGCTATATTAAGTGCTGTAAAAAAAGAGAAGTACGGTAAGGTCGAAAGAGAGTGGGACGAAGAGGAAGAAGAGAAAGAGGGAAGTAATTTAGCTGTAGAGGTTGATAGAGAGAGTGGAGAGTTTAAACTTTTTGCAGTAAAAATTGTTGTAGAGAAAGTAGAAGATAATGAGAAAGAGATTGCTCTAAGTGAAGCAGAATTAATATCTCCAAGTGTTGAGATTGGTGACTCCATTGAAATAGAGATGCCTTCTGATGATTTAGGTAGGATTGCAACTCAAACAGCAAAGCAGGTACTTTTACAAAAGATAAGGGAATCTGAAAAGGATGCAGTAATTAGTGAATTTAGTGATAAGGTAGGAGAGGTATATACTGCTTTAATGCAGAGAATGCAAAAGGGTATGGCAGTTATGGAAATAGGGAAAGCTACTGCATATATGCCACAAGAAGAGCAAATATCTAATGAATTCTATAGAGTTGGAGAGAGATATAAAGTGTTACTTAAGAGTATTGAAGATTCTCAAGTAATTGTATCTAGGGCAGATCCTAAGTTCTTAATAGAGTTGTTTAAATTAGAAGTTCCTGAGATAGAGTCTGGTGTAGTTGAGATTAAGGCTGTAGCAAGAGAGGCTGGTTCTAGAAGTAAGATAGCAGTTGTATCTCATCAAGATGGTATTGACCCTATTGGTTCATGTGTAGGTCAAAGAGGTATTCGTATTGCAAATATAATGAATGAGTTAGGTGAGGAAAAGATTGATATAATAGAGTGGGATGAAGAGATGGAGAATTTTGTAGCTAATGCTCTAAGTCCAGCAAAGGTAGATTCTGTAAAGATTAAGGATGAGACTGCAACAGTTGTATCTCCTACAGATCAACTTTCCCTAGCTATTGGTAGAGAGGGTCAGAATGTTAGATTAGCATGGAAGTTAACGGGTATTAAAATAGATATTGAGGGTCCAGAAGGAGAAGTAGTTAAACCTGAAGTTAAAGATGCAGTAGAGGAGTATGCAGAGCAAACCGAAGAAGAGGTTGTAGCTGATAAAGAAGAATAAAAAGATTAATATAATGAGAATAAATACTCTTACATGGTTAAGAAAGATACAAAACAAAATGTATGTGTTCAAAGTAGGGTCCCAATTGTTGCAATATTGGGTCATGTTGATCATGGAAAGACTACAATTCTCGACTATATTAGAAAGAGTCATGTCCAAAGCTGTGAAGCAGGTGGTATAACTCAAAAGATATCGGTATTTACTGTTTCTCCTAATGGTGATTACACAAAACAAATTACTTTTGTAGATACTCCAGGGCACGAAGCATTTGATTTAATGAGAACAAGAGGTGGTATTGTTGCTGATATTGTTCTACTTGTAGTTGCTGCAAATGATGGAGTTAAGCCTCAGACTGTTGAGTCTATTGAAATTCTAAAAAATTCCTCTGCTAAACCTATCGTAGTTATTAACAAGGTTGATTTACCTGATACTGATTTAGCAAAGATTAAAAGAGACTTAGTTAATAACGGGCTTTTAATAGAAGGTATGGGTGGTAGTATTCCAGTTATTGAAGTCTCTGGTAAAACAGGAAAGGGTATTAACGAACTCTTAGATTTAATAAACTTAGTTGCAGATGTAGAAGGTTTACAACAAAGGGGAGATTTACCTAAGGGTGTTGCTGCAAAAGCATATGTATTAGAATCTGTAAAAGACAAGACTAGAGGGAATGTATCTACATTAGTATTGGTAAGTGGAGATTTATGTAAGGGCTCATGGTTAGGATATAAAAAAGATGGAGAATTTCTCATTGAGAAAGTAAAAGGTATTATCTCTGAAGATGGAGAGAATATATGTGACCTGTCATGTGGTTGTGGAGGTAAGATAATTGGTATTTCAAACTTAATACCTCTTGGTAGTGAGGTATATATTCTTCAAGAGAATAGTAAGAAGTTACTCTCTTCTTTGTATAAAGAAGAAGTTAAAGAGATAGAAGAGATTAGTCTAGTAGAAGATGATAACTTTAGTGCAATATTTGATGAAGAGCAAAGTGATGGTGATACAGAGTTAAATGTAATAGTTAAGAGCTCTTCACAGGGATCTTTAGAAGCGTTAAAGAATTCTTTGTCTAAAGTTAAAAAAGATGGATATAGTGTTAATATCGTATCAGAGGGTGTAGGAGATATCTCTAATAAGGATATTGATATGGCTAAACTCTCTAAAGCAATTCTTTTAGGTTTTGAAGTAGGATTAGAGAAAGGTGCTGAGGATTTAGCTAAAAAGAGTGGTGTATTAGTAAGAACATATTCAATAATATATAAGCTAATAGAAGAAATAGAGGATGCGCTAGATATGCTTTCTACTCCTGCTCATCAAGAGGAAGAGATAGGTAACGCTATTATTAAAATGATGTTTACTCTTTCGGACGGTTCTAAGGTATTAGGTTCTAGAGTTAAGGATGGAATACTTAAAAGAGATTGTAAAATATATGTAGTTAGAAATGATGAAGTTTTAGTAGAGGGAAAGATTCGTTCACTAAGAAAAGGTAAGGAAACAGTAACTGAGGTTAAACAGGGAGAAGATTGTGGTGTTATACTTGATATAGATGTAGAGGCTAACGAGGGGGATGAGTTGTATTGTTATAAGGTTTCTCGATAATAAGTAGTTGACACAAATCCTATAAGAGTATAAAATAGGCTTTGTAATATTGCTCGGTATTGTAAAAATCAATATATGATGTTAATCTAGTATATATATGGCTTTAAATAAAGACGAAAAACAAAAAGTAGTAGAGATGTTTGCCCTCCATGAGGGTGATACTGGTTCTCCAGAGGTACAGATAGCTATGCTTACTGCCGAGATCGAAAGATTAAGTGAACATCTTAAAGATCATAAAAAGGATAATCATTCTAGAAAGGGTTTACTTCAAAAGGTAGGAAAGAGAAGAAGACTTCTCCAATACCTCCAAAATAACGAACCTGAAAGACACGAGATTTTCTCTAAGAAAATAAAGATTTAATCTGGTTTAATACATAAACCTTTCTTTTTCTTCTCTCTCTTGATATAACTACTAAGTTATATATTTTGTTGTATTTAATATTTTTAAAACTTAATTTATGTTGTTTAATCATAAAATTTATGAATTTGAGATAGGAGGAAGAAAATGTTCTTTTGAGACAGGGAAACTTGCTCTTAGATCAGAGAGTGCAATAATCGCACGAATGGGTGATACTGTTGTAGAGGTTAATGTTAATACTGCTAAAGCAAAGCAGGAGAATGATTACTTCCCAATGTCTGTTGAATATATAGAGAGATTCTATGCTTCAGGTAAGATTAATGGTTCTAGGTTTGTAAAAATTGAAAGATTTCCTAGTGATGATGCTGTACTAAAAGCAAGAATGATAGATAGGACATTACGTTCTAGATTCCCTGATGATTATAGAGATGAGGTAAGTCTAATTGTAACTGTAATGTCATATGATGAGGAGAACGATCCTGTTCTTTTAGCTATTAATGCTGCTTCAGTAGCTTTGATGAATTCACAAGCTCCATTTGATGGACCTGTTGCGGGTGTAAGAATGGGAATGGAAGAGAACATTATCAAACCAATATACAAGAGTATAGAGGATGTTGATTTAGTAGATAAGATGAACTATGTAGTAGGTGGAGATGGAAAAGTTTTCACTATGATAGATGCAGGTTGTTTTGAGATTCCTGAGGAAGATGTCCTAAAAGCTATGGAGATGAGTTTAGATGAAATGAAACTTTGGATAGATGCTCAGAATGAATTTATTAAGATTTTAGAAAAGAAGGATAAAGCATATACATCATTTGCTGTAAGTGAAGATTTACTAAAAGAGATGTCAGAATTTCTAGGAGATAGACTCTTAGAGAATCTTTTAGCAGGTGATAAGGAGAAGCATGAGAGTACTAAGGAAGAGGTATTCAAAAAATTTGAGGGTAAATATACAAAGGTTTTAATGAGTGAAGCATATGAGAAGTTACTCAAGAAAACTATGAGAAAGTATGTAGCAGAGAAAAGTAAGAGAGCTGATAATAGAGATTTTGATGAAGTAAGAGAGATGGCAGCAGAAGTAGATTTACTTCCTAGAGTACACGGTTCTGCACTCTTTACTAGAGGTGTTACACAGGTACTCTCTATCGCTACATTAGGAACTCTTAAGGATGCTAAATTAGTAGATGATATGTTAGGTGAGAAAGAGAAAAGATATATGCATTACTACAATGATTTACCATTTGCATATGGAGATGCTGATAGAGTAAGACTTTCACCAAGTAGAAGAGCCATAGGACACGGTATGTTAGCTGAGAAAGCATTAATACCTGTAATTCCATCTGTTGATGACTTCCCATATACAATTTTAGTAATGTCTGAAATACAGGGTGAGAATGGATCTAGTTCAATGGCTTCTGCATGTGGTTCAACATTAGCATTAATGGCAGCAGGTGTTCCAATTAGAAAAATGGTTGGAGGTATAGCTTGTGGTTTAGTATCAGAAGATGATGGCAAATTCCATATTCTTTCTGATATGCAAGGAGTAGAAGACTTCTACGGTGATATGGATTTCAAAGTAACAGGTACTAGAGATGGTATTACTGCAGTACAAATGGATAACAAAATGAGTGGTTTAACAATGGAGATTGTTAAAGAGACATTCGCAAAATCCAAAGTAGCTAGAATGAAAGTTATAGATACAATGGAAGAAGCAATTAAAGAGTCTAGAAGTGAGTTATCTAAATTCGCACCTAAGGTTGTAAGAGCACATATACCTGTAGAAAAGATAGGTGAACTTATTGGCCCAGGAGGAAAGAATATTAGGGAATTAACAGAAGATACCGGTGCAGAGATTACTGTAGAGGAAGATGGTGCAGTAAATATATATGCTATGAATCAGGAATCTATAGATATGGCATTGAAATATATCAAAGGGTTATCATTTGTACCAGAGGTAGGACAAGTTTACGAAGGTAAAGTAGCTACCATAATGGAGTATGGTGCATTTGTAGATATAGCTCCTGGTATATCAGGTTTAGTACATGTTTCAGAAATTACAGATGAGTTTGTAAAAGATGTAAGAAAATTCCTTAAAGAGGGAGATATTATAAAGGTAAAGCTTGTATCTAAAGAAAGAGATGGTAAATTGAAACTAAGTATAAAGCAGGTTGAGGATAAGCCTAAGGAAGATGTAGTTAAGGAGTAATATTAAATAGGGGAGTAATCCCCTATTTTTTTACTATCTTAGCAATATAAAAGCCCATCATTTCTGAAGAAGGTAGTATTCTAATACTCTTTTTAACAGAAGGGTCGTAATCTTTTCCACTCCAGTGTGTAATACCAGGGGATGTAAATTTCTTAAACTGTTTAAATAGGTTACTATTTACTAATTCAAGTTCCACCACTTGAGCATTCTTATGCCTTTTTAAAAGGGAGGTAACGACAGCTTCGTTTTCCTCTGGTTCTAAAGTACATGTAGAGTAGACAAGTGTACCTCCTGTTTTTAATGTAATAAAGGCAGACTCTAGTAATTCCTCTTGTACCATAGATAAACTCTTTATCTTTTTTATACTCCAAAATCTTAAAGGTTTAGGACCTCTCATATATATTCTTCCCTCCCCACTACATGGTGCATCTAAAAGAACTTTATCGAAATAGTCTGGGTATTTCTTACCAAAATCTCTTCCGTCACTTAGTGTAATTTTAGTATTCTCTGCCCCAAACTGTTCTATTACATTACGAAGTGAATTAGTTCTACTTACCTCTAATTCATTAGCCATTATAATAGCTTTATTATTTGTTAAATCTGCAATATGAGTAGTCTTACTACCTGGTGCAGAACACATATCTAAGACCTTATCTTTAGGCTTAGCATCTAATATTAATGCAGCTAATATACTAGAGAGATCTTGAATATAAAAGAGACCATGCCTATACTCCTCTATTTGAGAAATCTCTGCCTTATCCTTATTATTTACAAAGTATGTATTAGGAGACCAAAGTATACTCTCTAACTCATATCCTCTTGATTTAAGCATTTTGTATGTCTCTTTAACATCTCCTCTTAAACCATTCAAACGTATTGTAGTTCTAGCTCTTTGATTAAAGATATTTAATACCTTAGCTTTTGGTATTCTTAAGATACTAGCCATTCTAGAAATGAATACATCATCTTTTGTAAAATACTTCTCAGGAGTATTTGGTCTAAAATCTCTCGGTTTTTTATAGTTATTTCTTACTCTTTTTCTTCCCATTATATTTCTCCTTTTAGATATTTAATTATACTCCCTATTACTAATCCTACTGTTTCTGTTCTTAGTATATTACCCTCTAGTTTAACAAATTTAAAATCTAATGCTTTAAAAAATTGTATATCCTTACTACTCCATCCCTTTTCAGGCCCTATTGCTATGATAAAAGATTTTTTAATATCAACTCCCTGTATATATTCTCTTAAAGGTTGGGATTGTACATTCTCTGTACAAAGACATACTCTATTTTCTATATCATTAATAGTTAGATCTTTCAGATTAATGGGTTTCTCTATTACAGTGGGTTTAATATTTCTAGATTGTTCTGTCGCATCATTTACTATTTTTCTCCAAAGTCCATACTCCTTAAGTGCTTTATTTTTATTAATCAAAGAGTACTGTGTTTCTACTGGTATTATTCTATCTATACCTATCTCTACAGATTTTTCTAAAAAAACATTAAACTTATTCTTACCTATTAAAGATTGTAATATCGTAATATCGAAGTTATCTTCCTTACTCTTCACAGAGATCTTCTCCCTTATCTCTACCTCTACAGAATTTTTAGAGATATCTGTTACTATTGCTAGGTATATAGCTTCATATGTCTCTATTTCTACGACATCCTCTACCTTTACTTTTAACTGATTAATTGCAAACTCACTGTCCGAATCGGATAGGTGAGTTATGTCAAAAATGTCTAATTTATGCTTAATAAAGAAACGGTTCATTCCCAATTATATCATTTACTTGACATATATGAGTAAAGAAAAGGATAATTGTAATATATATAAATTGTGAGAGATTAAAGATGGAAGGGATACCAAGTATATATTGGATGATTCTTATTGGAATTTTTACTGGATTTGTTTGTTTTGTACTGTATCAATTAGGAATGCTTTTTAAAGATAGTAGGGAGATTGTAAGAAGGGCAGAGAAAACAGTAAAGTTAGCAAATGGGTTAGTAGAAGAGGTAAGTGAGATAGTGGGTACTGTTAAAGGTACAATATATCAAATTAATAGTGCAGTATTAGTACCTCTTAGAAAGATTACAACGGTACTAGGTATTGTATCAGGAATAGCAGAGGGCATAGGTTCTAAAAAGAGTAAATAGTCGTTGATATTAGAACTGCTAACAGCTATTATGAATAGATGCAATTAACTCCATATCAGAAGAAACAGCTTAGATTTGTTTTAGTACTACTTTTAGGTATACCTGCAACTATCTTTGCTGTTTATAAGGGGGTTCAATATCTTTCTCAAGCAACAGGAGATCCTACACCTCAACAGGTAGTTATTTCTAATGTTACAAATGTTTCAATTACACTAAGTTGGTTTACACAAAAAGAGGTAGAGGGATACGTTATACCTGTTTTAGATGGAGTAGAAAAAGCTCCAGTAGTGGATAAGAGGGGATCAGGGAAGAGATTTAACCACTATGTAGAATTAAAAAGCTTAGAACCAGATACAGAGTATTCCTTCATATTACTCTCTGATGGAGAGAGGTATGAGAGTGGTAGTAGTGGTGTATATAAAGCGAAGACACTTAATGTAAGTACTGATACACAGGCTCCAGTAGAGGTACATGGATTTCTAGAGGGCTCCTCTGTTGAGGATTCCATTGTATACATTATGTTTGCTAACAAGAGTGCATATCCTGTTAGTACTGTTGTATCAAGTAGTGGTTCTTGGATACTCTACTTCTATACTAAAAGTATTGAGGATCAAACGGTAGTAAAAGTAACAGATGATACTCAGCTTGTTTTAATGGGGAGGAAAGATTTAACAAGTGGTGCAGTATTAGAGGGGACTTTTTCAGCGATGTTTGATAGTAATGGGAAATTAAATCAAGCATTTATATTTGAATTGGGGGATGCTCAAAATTTAATATCATACTTCCCACCACAGACAGTACTAGCGAGTGCTAATAGTACAGTAATACCTAAAGAGGACGAAGAGGAGGAGGAAGAAACTCCAGCTCCTACACCTGAACAACCTGAGGATGACGAAGATGAAGATCCTGTGATAGATGATGATACATATTCTGGTCCATATACAATTAAGCATGATATCCCATGGATTGAGTTAACTTCTGAGTCTAGTAGTTTTAACTTAGAGAGTGGGGAAGATACTATCCTTCTTACCAATCTTACTAATACCGGTTTTAGTGTAGTATGGAGATCTGAAGAAAAAGAGGAAGGGTATGTTAAGTATGGTACTTCTAAAACAGCCCTTAATACAGAGGTAAGAGATTACAGAGATGGGTTTGTATCTATGGGGCAATACTCCTCCCATTTAGTAGAGAGTGAGAGATTAGAAGCTGATACTACATACTACTTTGAGGTATATTCAGGTGATGAGGTATATGATAACGGGGGAGAGAAATATTCAGTAACTACATATCCTTTACTCTCTACCGCTATACCTTTTGAAACTAAATCAGGACAAGTATTAAATGCTACAGACCCATCTGATTGGGTATTAGTGTTTAAATTGATAGATAATGATGAATTAGGAACACTAGGAAGTTCAGGATATTTATCTACACTTCCAGATGAAGAAGGGTATTGGATGACAACAATAGGGGATTCTAGAAGTGAGGATGGGGAGTCATATTTCTCTTTCTCTAGTACCGATATATTACAAACATTCTTTGTAGGTGCAGATAGTAAGAAATTTGATTACCCTCTCTCTTTAGAAGATGTAGAATTAGATGTCTTAGAGATAGGGCAAACAACAACTTCTAGTAGTGTGAAATTACTTTCCAATTATGGCATAATCAATTTAAGATAGTTTGTAGTTTTTACATTAGTAAATGAATAGGGTAACTAACAAATTAAAACCTGTATTTCTTTTAATTGGTATGAGTTTACTCTCTGTACTAATAGTTTTTGTTACAAACATATTTCAGAAACCTCCAAAAGTATATACACCTGTTAATAATGAGATACAACAGACTCAAGAGGAAGAGGTTGTAACAACAGATAGTGATACCTCTACTCCATCAAAGGTAAGTGATGTAAAGGATGATTTAGGATTTGTACTAGCAGTATCTTCTGGTAGTGATATTAATAGCTGCCAAAATATTGTAACTAAGATAGATACATACTCTGTGTGTGAAAGACAGGGTGATGGTAGAGTAGATTTCTACGATAGTGATAAAACTATCCCTTGGCCAGGGAATTTGGTTAACAAGAATGCTACAGTTTACTTAATATCTGTTCCTGTTCCTCTAGAACTTTTCTCTGGTATGGATGTAAAAGATTCTAATAGGTTGATAAGCTCAGAGAATCCTACCTTTAAAGCAGCAGGGGAGCAGATTGATGAAACTACAGTTAATGTATTACTACCTCCTGGTACTCAGATAGATGAATACAAATCATGGACGGAGGATAAGCCTTTTAGTATGAAATATGTATTAGGATTTCTTCAAGATACTTTCCAAAAGAGTGATGAAGGAGAGATTGGAGTAGATGAGAAGTTAACTAACAATTGTGAGTACTGTAACAATGCATCTAATCCTAATCCCAGTAAAACAAATACTTTTGCAGAACTTATGTTAGATAACGGGTATATGTATCCTGGAGAGAAAGATGAGACTACCATAGATGAGATTACTGAGGAGTGTGATGCAGATGACAAGTTTGAACCTTGGGGAGATACAGAGTTTAAATCATGTATTGCTTCTTTGCCTGATATTGCCATTTCCTTTATCAAAAGTATCTCACTTAAGGATTGGGTAGACTGTTTGGTTAATAGAGAAAACTGTATGGATGCGAAGCAAATAGTTATTAAGATGTCATCACCTTTTGGTTCAGACGAAGGGTGTAAAGACGGAGTATGTACAAATGCATATATGAATACAAGGAATAATAGTGCACTACCACCAACAACAGATTCCGAAGGAAAATTCTACTATACAACAGATTGTACAGCTATTATTCAAGGTAGATCTTATACCGTTAAATGTGCTTGGGATATGTCCCATCTATATAGAGAGAAAGATTTCTCTGGATTTGATGACTTACCAAAGGTAGAATCAGTACCTTCAGATAGTCAGTACAATGATTTTCTTAAGAGTGTGAAGGGTGATAGAAAAATTGCTATACCTTTATAAATATTTAGATTAATTTTATATATTAATACAATGAGTATATCTAAAAAAATATACAAGACATCTCTATACATGAAAGAGATATTTTCGAGAAAGAGTTTTAAGGTTTCTTTAATGCTTTTTCTTACAATATTTCTTCTATTTGGAACATTAAATGTATATGCACAAACAGAGGAAGA
>JAVEVH010000067.1:0-3101 GCA_034005145.1 Candidatus Dojkabacteria bacterium
AATTAGATGACAAAATAGATGTAATAGGGGGAGTAGGTATTAACTCCTGGAATGGTAATGAAGAGATTCAATTTTTAGTAAAAGAGTGGAGATACTCTACTTAGTCTTTCTCTTCTCAACATTTATTAATTTCCCTAACCTATTTGGTGTATTAGGTAGATATGTTGCTTCTAAGATGCTACCAAGTCCAAGCATTTTCATTAGTAATCTCTCTGTACCCATACCAAATCCACCATGAGGAGGACAACCATATTCAAAATATTCAAAATACTCTTTCATAGATTCCTCTGTTAGACCCCTTTCTTTTACACTCTCTTTTAAGTGCTCTAATCTATGCTCTCTTTGTGCACCTGTTGTAATCTCTATACCCTTCCAGAATAGGTCAAATCCTAACGCTATCTCTGGGTTACTCTCATCTCTCATATGGTAGAATGCTCTTCTTTTATGAGGATATTCATATACAAAGAGGAATTCACAGCCTGTTTCTTTTTCCATAATCTCACCTAGTGCTCTCTCTTCTTCTGGAGAGAAATCTCCGGTATCTTTGCTAGGTATACCTGCTTTTGCTAATTTTTCTTTTGCTTCTTTTACAGTAATATATGGGAAATCACCCTCTGGTATTTTAATATCCAATTCAAATACTCTTTTAATATCTTCTCCATATTTTTCTTTTACACTCTTTAGTACATACTTAAGCATTTCTTGTTCAAAGTGACAGACATCTCTAAATGAATCTATATATGCCATTTCTACATCAAAACTTGTATATTCTGTTAAGTGTCTTGTTGTAAAAGATTTCTCTGCTCTAAATACAGGACCCATATTAAAGACTCTTTCTAAGTCAGACGCTATACCCATCTGTTTATGAAATTGAGGAGATTGAGCAAGGTATGCTTTCCTATCAAAATATTTTACTTCAAATACATTAGCTCCTGATTCACTAGCAGCACTAATTATTCTTGGTCCTTGTATTTCTCTAAAATTGTTTTTAATACAGTATCCTCTTAGTGCATCACCCATTACTGTAGCTACAGACATCATTAGAGCATTTCGTTCAGACCTTAAGTCTACCCATCTGTAATCAAGCCTTTTATCTAAATTAGAGATATTGTGAGAGTAGGGTTGTTCTATTACTATTGGTAATGGTGCTTTGGATACAGAATCTACCTTTATATTTTGTATCTCTACTTCATATCCACTTTTAACCTGCTTTGCTTCCTTAACTAATCCAGTGATATCTACTACTGACTCTGCTACTAAACTTTTAGCAGTATCAAATACCTCCTTATCTCCACCAGACCATGCTACTGTCTGAACTTTACCAGATATATCTCTAAGGATTAGAAATACTATCTTACCCTGGTCTCTAAGAGTATCTACTCTTCCCCTTATTCTAACAGTATTACCGATATTATCTTTAAGCTGTGATACGAGTGTCCTTTCCATATTTAAAATACAAAGATTATTCCGTTATTATATATTACAATCTGTATAAAGAACAACCAAGGGTCTGTCCCACATCTGTCCCCATTCAGATTACTAACAGTTTGCAAATTCCGTAGTCTATAAAACAAATAATCCGACCTTTATACCTAGCCAGAGGCTATAAGGTGGTAAAAAATCGTATGTATTTTTGGTCGAAAAAACGCATAAGGGTTGTACCAAATACTGTTATAACGGTCTTTGTACCAATAAAAGAGGGACAGATGTGGGACAGACCTTTTTTTGTATGGTAAGATATCGGGTATGTCAGAGAACGATGAAAAGATAGTGAAAAAGAGCAAAGAGAGGAATCTCCCAGACGAAAGATATGACGAAAAACTTTTTAAACAGGCATACAAAGCAGCAAAAGAGGCAAGAGAAGTAGAGAATAAAACAAAAAAGAAAAAATCATTTTTAAAAATTTCTCTCTTTATCTCTATTCCAATACTACTAATATCCCTATCTCTTTTCTTCCTCTCTCTTGTTAAACCGAAGAGTGAGTACATGCAAACAGGTATGTATCCTAAAGGTTCAACCTTAGTTCAGTTAAAAGAAACGCAGGTAGAGGAAAATATGGAGGAAGAGATAGGGGAAGTTTCCATCTCTGCATTAAGTGCTTTGGTTTTTAATCCTAAAACAGGAGATATACTTTTTGAGAAAGAAATACATGAAAAAAGATATATCGCTAGTTTAACAAAGATACTTACCGCTATTGTAGTATTAGAAACATATACATTAGATGAAGTTATAGAGGTTAATAGAGAAAATATACCCGAAGGATTAAGTTGGCAGTTAGAGATAAAGGATGGAGAGAAGATATCAGTAGAAAATCTATTTAAAGCCATGATAATGAGCTCTTACAATGATACTGCATATATATTTGCTAATGCATACCCAAATCAAGGATATGAAGGTTTTATTGAGGCGATGAATAGTAAAGCTCAATCATTAAGAATGTTTAATTCTCAGTTTAGTAATCCAGCAGGTATAGATCAAGAAGGTAACTTCTCTACGGCATGGGATGTAGCACTCTTACTCTCTGCAGCTCAAAATTATAAAGAAATTGTCGATACTGTATCTTTGGGAAATGAAACAGTAAATTGGAGTAGTGGAGAGGAAGTAATTAGTAAGAAGATATTTACTACAAATCAACTTTACGGTGTAAATCCCTACTCAAAAGGTTTTAAAACAGGAATTACAGATTTAGCTAAACAGTGTTTTGCAGGATACTTTGAATATCCAAATGGAAACAGTGTAATGACAGTAGTACTAGGGTCAGAAGATAGGTTTACGGATACAGCTAAGTTAGAAAGATTAAGTAGGGAGTTCTTAAAATAGGAAACCTCCAGAGTCTTCAATAGGAGCTTTCTCTAATTCTTTTCTATCTCCAACAGTTTCATAGCTGATTGCGGGGTAATATATATGGAAGTCAGCCTCGCTCCCATCTCCTAATACTGCTTGTCCCTCTACCATATATACAGGTTGTAGATATTGCTGTTCAAAGATTCCCTCATAGTAGGTTATATATATATCCATTACATTAAACTCTTTATCAGTTTGTGGTATATATTGTTCTAGTTCATCATTATTTGTATTTAGGAAAACCAAACTACCTTCCC
>JAVEVH010000068.1:0-3088 GCA_034005145.1 Candidatus Dojkabacteria bacterium
CCCTATCCCCTTCTCTCTATTATGAAAACTTCAGGTAGCAAACCTCCCTCATCTGCTCTTAACACACTTTTTACTTTCCATTTCTCTTTTTTAAAAGTTTCTCTTAATAATTTCTTCTCCTGTGTTAACAGTACTAACTTACCTTTTGTTCTAAGAAGCCTATCTGCCAAATTCTCCAAGTACATATATGAAGATACATTATCGTCATGAGTACCAACCCTTATACCAAACGGAAGATTACTAATTATCTTATCTATGTTCTTCTTGTTTAAAGTAACATCTTTAATATCACTTTTAAAAAGTTTAAACTTCTCTTCCCCAATCCCTGTATTTTGAAAATTAAACATACTTTTCTCAATAGCTCTACTACTAATATCTGAACATATTACTCTCTTAACATTAAAGTATTTCAATGCAGTAATCGGTATTACACTAGCACCACAGAAAGGATCATATACAATATCTTGTTCTTTTAGTTCCGCAATCATACAAAGTATATATGCTAAAGAAGGATTAATACCTGCGGGAACATAGCTTTTTCTCCACTCCCTCTTAGAAAGATTAAGAACTACACCATTCTCATTTTCAATTTGTACAGGAGAGTATAAATTTCTAAATATATTAATATCTTCCTGCTCACTCTTAAAAAGTATCTCTTTACTACTTTTAGATTCGATATCGACTTCTGGATATTTCTCCAGGAGCTCTTTTAAAACAAACTCCTCTACTCCTTTAAGAGAAGATAGCTTGTACACTGGTGTTTTACTCATAAATTGATTATACTATAGCACAATGAATTTGTCAGACGAATTAATTGTTCGCACAGTGGGAGAGTTCTCTCACATTCTCAATCCATTTACAGGGAAACTTGTATCCCTCTCTATTGAAGATTTCAAACTTTTGAAAGATGCTACAAAGGAAGATCTAGACAGAGAAATCTTAGAAACAATACATATCCCAAACAAAAAGGCTCCTAATTCTAGAAAATTCAGAACAAACTTAATAAATCTAGGAGCAGAGTATAATTTCCCAACAGTCGTTAATATAGAGATAACAAGACGATGTCTTCTTGACTGTAAACATTGCTATATTACCTCTGAAGAGCACAAGAATAGCAAAAGGAAAGGACTCGAGTTACTCAATAAAGATGAAATTGATACATTAATAAAAAATCTTCACGATATGGGAGTATTTTTAATTGTTTTAACAGGAGGAGAACCCTGTATCTCTTCAAATATAAGAGATTATATTGATGCATGTACTAAATACAATGTTATGTTTGAGATATTTTCTTGTTTACAGATTATCCCTGATTGGCTAAATAGTTCCCTAAAAAATCTAAGCAGAATCCAAGTTTCTATTTACTCTCTTGATGATGAAATACATGATTCTATTACTCAGAAAGTTGGCTCTTTGAAGAACTCTTTGAGAAACATTAATAAACTCAAGAAGATGGGATTCTATATAGAAATTGCTACTCCAATTATGACTTTAAATTTTGAAGATCGAGTAGAGATAAATAAATATTTCAAGGATTTAGGTATTCAACAAAATTTCTCTTGGCCTATCTTAAATGAATATTACACTCCCCATACACAGAAAACTTCCTTGAATATCTCTAAAGAACAATTTCTACAATTTACAAAAGAAGATCCTGACTTTTTAATACATTGCGAATGGAAGATAAAAGATTTGCCATTATGTGAAGCTGGAATATCCGTACTCTCTATCTCTGCAGATGGAAGTGTATTTCCGTGTAGTCAATATCCTTTGATGGTAGGGAATATCTTTGAAGAAGAAATACATGCTATCTATCAAGGGAAGAGGATGAAAGATGCTATTTCCTACAAAGCCGAAGATCTCTGTTCTGATTGCGAATACTACAATTTCTGTATAGGGAATAATTACACAGAAACGGGAGACCCTTTAAAACAACCTACTTTCATGGTTGAATCTTTAAATTATGCTATGAAAGACATCTCAAAAAAGGAGGTAACATAAAAATATGAAGAAAATTGAAGCTATAAAGAGAACAAGTAAAGCACAATCAAATTGCACAAAATGTGCATCAAGAAGTTCTCAACACTAAAACTTATAAAATTCTCCCGTTTTCTATACTTAATCCGTATCTTTCTTAATAAGATTCTTAGCAAATTAAGAATCTTCTTTTGATTATATCAAGAAACCTTTCCTATAATTTAAAATATCCTTTATACTATCCTAACTATGGAAAACTTTATAATCTACCTCCTACTCCTTCTACCTATCTTTCTCTTTCTTTCATTCTTAAAATCTCTAATAGAGAGAAAGAAAGGACCTAAGACAAATACATATAAGTATGAAAGAAAAGAACACCTTATTACAAAATCAGAGAAAGAATTCTTAGTTACTCTTGAAAGTATTACAAAGAATATCTTTTACATATTCCCACAAATACATTTACCATCTTTAATCAATCATAAGATTCCTGGACAGAATTGGAAGGGAGCCTTAAGCCACATAGATAGGAAATCTGTTGATTATGTAATATGTGATAAAACAAATCTAAAACCATTACTAGTGATAGAGTTAGACGATTCCTCTCATCAAGCAGAAGATAGAGTTAAACGTGATACAGAAGTAGAAAGAATATTAAATGAAGCAGGAGTACCACTTCTTAGAATCTCTCACTCAGATATGAATAATAGAGAATTAATTAGAGAACAGCTATTAAAGGTTCTATCTGATTAATATTCACCCCTCCCCATTGCTTTAACAATCCCTTTCTTACATAATCAATGTATGGTAATAGTAACAGGAGCATCAGGACATATAGGGAATGTATTAGTAAGAATTCTACTTAAACAAGGATATGAAGTAGGAGTTACAGATCTAGACCCTGAAAATGATCCAATACTTAAAACTCTTAATGTAAAAACATATAAAGGGGATATAAGAGATTTAGATTTTCTAATAGAAACCTTTAAAGATGCAAAGTATGTCTTTCATATTGCAGGCATAGTAGCTATAGCACCCGGTAAAAAAGATCTCATGTACAGTGTAAATGTACAAGGTACTAAAAATGTAGTAGAAGCATGTATTAGAACAA
>JAVEVH010000069.1:0-3021 GCA_034005145.1 Candidatus Dojkabacteria bacterium
ACTTTGTATGTATACTTTACATCTCAAAGACCATTGATAAAGGGTAGTACAGAAGCTAATAGTACAGTAATATTTAAGAAAGGTAGTAATACATATACAACTACATCAGATACACAAGGTAAGTTTAATATTGAATTGAACTTAGACAGAGGAGAGAACATATTAGAATATTACACAGTAGATAGTTTAGTGAATGAATCAATACACAGAAAATTAACATTAATGATAGGCACAGAGTACTTCCCAGATACTCTACTAGTTAAATTAGGATTACTAACCCCAGAGGTAGAAGAAGAAGAACCAGAGGAAGAGGAGACTCCTCCAATTGTAGAAGAGGATATTCCAATTGAACAACCAGAAGAAGAAAAGAAAGAGATATCAGTAAGGATAACTTTACAGTTTTTAGATGGAGAAGGTAAACCATTACAATCAGCTACTGTAGTAATAGAGGGGGAGGAGTATGTAACTAATAGTGAGGGAGAGATACAGGTAGATAATTTAGATGTAAGTAAAAAATATAAAGCTAAGGTAAGTCATAATGGGGTAGAGTATGAGACAGAGGTATTAGGGTTAGGAGATGTACAAAACAGAGTAGAAGTACAGTTAACAGAAGAAAATATTAAGGAAGGAATAGATTGGGGTAGGGTATTAATGTATGTAGGAATAGGGGCATTGATAGTAATTATCTTAGGTGTATTAATAAAAATATCTAAGAAGAGTTCTAATCAGTAATATTCATATCATTAGGAGAACCATAGTTAGATAAATAATCTGTTTTCCAATAATCTGAACTATTACACTTCTCATTATGACATTTATAGGAACTATTAGGATCTAAACCATTAAAAAGAAAAACTCATAATATTTATATCTCCTGGAGAGCCATAGTTCATATTGTCGTACTCTTTCCAATATTTACTATCCGTACATTCTAATTGAGTACATGTATACCAACTATTAGGATCTAAACCATCTATTCCATCTTCTGTTCTTTGCATTGAATTAAATGAAAATTTTTGTAATCCTGCAGGCCATACTCCTAATACAGTATCTATTGTATTACCATCACTATCTTTTAATATTAAATTACCATTGTTTTCTTTTAAAAGATTCATACTAGCATTAGACATATTACTCTCTATATTTAGTAATGAGTTATTACTCTCATTAGAGTAATTTGATATTAAGAAATATCCATTACTAGGTATTACCCTATTAGCAGGTATCATTATGGCTGGTTTATCAATATCTCTTGAGTTAAATATCTTCCACTTACCAATATTAATATCTTCCTTAGTAGTATTCCTTAACTCTATCCATTGATCATCAGTAGAGAGTGATGTACCACTCCACATTACTTCATTTATTATTACCTTAGGCATTGTTTCAAATTCTCCTACAGATATTGTCATACCTGTAATACTTACAGTAGAACTAAAGAGTGCATATGCAGAGGGTGGGTTACTTAAAAAAAGGAATGTAGATATTAAGAGTATTAATGGTAATACAGGTGGATTATTAATCCTATGTTTAAATATCTCTTCTTCTGTTTTTTTCTTTACTTCTTCATTAATTCCATCTTTAATACGTCTGATAAAGGAGAGGATTAATATTAATGCTGGTATACCTAGTACTAATCCAAACCCTAGTGGAGTTTTCATAAAGTCTATTACATATCCTAGGTATGGTATTGTAAATATTACAGTACCTAATATATTACTTTTAAAGAGTACCCAACTATCTTCCTCCTCATTGTTATCTCCTTTAGTAGTATATTCATCTCCTTGTATATCCATTACTCTGTGTATTACAGTAATCTCCTGATTGTCTGGTGATTTAAATACCACTATATCCCCTTTATTTACTTCGTCATTTTTTAATGTAGAGAATACAACAGAACCAGCCATTATTTCAGGTTCCATAGAGCCAGTAGATACTACGTGTGTAGATATATATGTTTTAGTAGGGAGTAGGGGAGATGCAACTAAAAAAAGAATGAATATTAAAGTAAGGAATATGATCCATTCTATTAATTTGAATATTTTTTTTATTATATCCACATCAGACAGTACATAACTATACTGTCTGTGTAGATACAAGAGTTATTAGAGTACTTGTGTACCTATAATATCAAAATTCATTCCTGTGATTGTTTTTCCTGCAATAGAGTTCCCGATGGAAGAGTCTATAAGAATTTGTAATGAGTAATGTGCAGGTACTCCCTGTATAAGGGGTCCTGGTAATGTCCTTTCTACAGAATTCCACTCTGCTAAGGTCATCCAAGCTGTTTTCATTTTTGTTTCATTACAATGATTATCTGGTGTGTCTGAGTAGTAACATATTCTCATTTTTACAACGTCCTTTAATACTCCCCAATCTCCACCTGCAGTCGTGATTCTCCCCTTAAGGCTAAAATCTATTGGATCTCCATCGGCATTGCTTGTGTTTTGTAGATAAAACTCACCCCATTCCATCTCACCCGGGGTTAAGAGCTTGAAAAAAGATCTCCCATCTACAGGTAATGTTGTGTAATAAGTTGTAGTACCTGAAGTTAATTTGTCGGTACCTATCTTTAATCCTGGAGTTGCGGTTCCAAGAACCATCCCTCTCATTGTTGTTGTACTACTAAACACAGCATATCCTGCTCCTGCTACTATTCCTATTACTAAGAATAATCCTAAAAATCCTGTTAAGATTTTCTTCATAGGATATTTATTTATAATTTATATAAGTAAAACATATTTAATAAAAATTTAAATACGATACTAATATATAACTTAGTGAGGTAAGATTACTAAGTCAAGCCTATATAAAAAAATATATATTTAATATATTAAACTAAATATGCGGATATAATTCTGAATATATCTACAAAATGTAGAGTACATTAACTATGTAAAGGAACCTGCACACCCTTACTCATACTATTACCTTTAACAAAGTTTTTAATAGGGAAAGTAGGTAATGTATATGGAGACCTACTACTATCTATCTTGTATTTTAATATATCTTTATACTGTG
>JAVEVH010000070.1:0-2971 GCA_034005145.1 Candidatus Dojkabacteria bacterium
AGCCCCCTCTTTCATTACCTTTCTAATTACTCAGTATCATTGCTATTAGCTTTCTCTGTTAAGTTCTTGATGATATTTACTGTTGTTGTAAATACACCATACTTAGGTTTCTCTACTGAGTTATCTTGTATTCTATACTCACCATAAAGACCATCTATCCATGTATACTTCTTGTTCTCTACTTCCTGTTGTAAGTAAACATCTACTGTCTTCTCTCTGTATAGCTCATAATCTAATTTCTCACCATCTTCTAATGCTGCTGTTTCATTTGGGAAGATAACTGCACTGTACTGATCAAAGAATGCTTTTACATCATCATCTGTGTACTCTATAGAAGGCTCTAAGATGTTCTTAAGGATAAGGTCAAGCTCTATTTGATCTCTTAGCTCTTCCTCTGTTAAATTATTAGCAACCAATGCTGCTTCATATGATTCCTGTCCTCCAATGCTACTAATAATTTCATCTAATCTAATCTGTACTTCCTCTTCTTCTACCTTAACGTCTGCTTTTTGAGCTTCCTGTCTAATTATCTCCTCATCTATTAGCTGCTTAGCTGTAGATTGTCCATAAAGTTTCTCTAATTTCTCATGATATTCACCCTTACTTATTCTTACTCCATTAACAACAGCTACACTGTATCCATTGTTTAAGTACTGAACAGCAAGATCTATTAGAAAGAAAGATAGTATTACTACCAACACTACTAATGCTGGTTTAATAAATTTCTTATAGTTTTCTAAATTAGGTTTTGAGATTTTAATCTTAGGAATAGTAGGTTTCTTTATTCTAAGAGTTACACCTTTACTCTTTTCTGTCTTTACTGGTTTTGATTTAGCTTTTGCCATTTGGCTCTGTATGAAAAATTAAAATATACTTAAAGTTTTGATTAAATATTGAGTACTAATCTAACTTATAGTTTAACTAAAATGAGTTTAGCAGAAAGTTTTATTTTTAGCAAAGGATTATCTCTTCATATGGAAGTATGCAGTTCTTAGGCCTGTATTAGGGTTGTCTATAACAGCATACTGATCTCCACAGCTATCTACTCCCTTTCTAAGGTTACCGTCCATAGCTGCGTATACAGGGATATTGGTCCACATTGTACTTGTTATATCGATAGCGTATCTGGGAGCGGTACAAGAGCCTCTAGCAGAGTGTGTAGAACCATCTCCAGTTAATATAACTGTTCCACCAAGGGGAACTCTCATGCTACCACTTGTAATGTAGTAGTATTTCCACCCTGTTCCTGATTGCCACCAGTAATCTGTACTTTTTACTAATGACCCTGCAAATGGATTTATCTTTCCACATCCATCCCAAGCAGAAGTGCCTATAGAGTCGATTGAGAAATGTAAATGAGTTCCAGTACTACATCCACTTGATCCTTCTTTTACAGTCCCTATCCATGTTCCTTTAGTAACCCATCCGTAGTTAGCCATTTGATCTCCATGTTCAGAGATGTACTGCATAATTGCATTGTCAAAATTTGACTGTTGAGTTCTATATGAATCTAGTTGAGCAAGAATCTCCTTCCCTCTTTTTAAAGATTCTGCTAATAGCCTCTCCCTTTCAGCTTTCTGGGAATCTAAACTGTTTCTCTCCTCTACTAATTTCTGTTTCTCAACTTCTATATCATTCCTTTTCTTTTGTAAATCAGCCCTCTGTTCTGCTAGTACAAGCTCTTCAGATTCTAGCTCTGTCGATCTTTTCCCATATTCCTGCAAAGAATCTTTATCTTTAGCTCTAGTTTCTATTAAATACTTCGTCTTTCTTAAAACAGTATCAATGTTCCTTACATCCATGATTAACTCAAGCATACCTACATATGAATATTTATAAGATTCTGTCACTCTCTTGTTAACAGTCTCTTCTAATGTATTCATCTCCTGTTTTAAAATACTAAGATTGTCTTCCTTCTCCTGTATCCCTTCCGAAATAAGTTTTATTTCTAAATCTTGTGCTGTTATCTCCATATGGAGTGTATCTATTATTTTTTCTGTTTGTTCAATTTGATTTGCTATATAGGTAATTTTCTCCTGTAAAGAAAGTTGTTGGTACTGCTCATTGGCTAATTTCTTTGAAAGAGTAGATTGCTGTATGTTAGCTTCTGCTAATTTCTTTCTAAGATAGTCTAGGCACTCTCTGGAATCTGGGTCCATATTTGAAGGACACAAAGAGGAAGCATCTGTATTACCATTAGGCAAATTTGATACTATGAGAAAGGAGAGTATTAAAATTGTAAAAACTATTAATATTTTCTTCATTTATTCCTCTATTAAATATTTTCTTACAGCACTATAGCTACTTAGAAAACCTATTGCACAACCTATGATTAAATGTATTAAGAAGTAGATGAGTATAAAGGCTATATTAAATTGTACCAAGAATGGTAAATTAAAATCTATTAAAAGTTGATTTATCCAGAATGCAAAGTCAGTACCCTGTGTATATATGATAATTGAGTACCAAGGAATTAGTATTATTAAAGAAGAAATTAAACCACCTACTAATCCATAGAAGGTCCCCTCGAGAAGGAATGGAGTTCTTATAAATCTATCTGAACTGCCTACTAAGTGCATAATCTCTATCTCTTCTTGATGAAGTTTTATATTAAAACCAATAGTTACCCTTATTAAAGATATTGTTACTATTATCATTGCAGATATAAGGGCAACAGAACCGATATTAATTACCCTAGAGAGAGATCTCATGTTCTCAACTACATCCCTAAAGTACATTACTTCGTCCACAGAAGCATTCGTTTCTTTTGCCTTGTTAATATCCTCTATTATTACTAGTAGAGAGTCTATACTCTTTGCTCTTATCTCTAAACTTGCTGGAAGAGAATCTGCAGTAACAGTTGATATTAAATCTGGATTATCCTTAAAATCTTCTTTATAGATATTAAGTGCACCCTCTTGAGATACATACTGTATATCTTCTATAAGGTTGGCATCATATATATTATCTC
>JAVEVH010000018.1:0-13582 GCA_034005145.1 Candidatus Dojkabacteria bacterium
AGAAAATATACGATTATCCCTTGATTGGAATCTAACTAGAACACTATCTAAAATAAATTACAGAATCCATACAGACTCTATTAAAGAAAATCTCATACCCAAGGGTTTAACGAAAAAACAAATATTCTTAACCTATGCTACTGAGGCAGACATATTAAATATGGCACTATTTAATATGACTGCTCGAGAATGGAGAGAGAGGAACAAAAACAAGAAAGGAAACATTAGAGATTATGCAGATATAAGGCAATTAATCTGTCTATCTAATTTAGAAAGTATTAATGCAGAACTGATTAGAGATGGTCTTGAACAGAAAGAGAGGTTGAAGAAATTAAACAGAATTGCAATTTACCAAATGACATCCCTTACTCAACAGAATACAAAACAATTAAAATAACGATTAAAAATATTTTACTGTCTCTTTTATACACTTATCCCAATTAAGACTCTCTCTTACTGTATTAATAGCACTCTCTCTAATTATATCCTGTTTATCTAAAGAAAAAAGAATCTCTCTTAAAACCCTCTCTAAATCTCTCTCATCATTATATTTAAAATAGTAACCATTTACCCCATCCTTTATTACCTCCCTATACCCTGACTTAGAATTAGAAACTACTGTAACAAGACCAGATGCCATGGCCTCTACAGGTGCTAATCCAAATGCCTCTTCCATTATTACTGGATATACGAATATATTCCCCTCTCTTAATACTTTTGCTAATTCCCTTCTAGGTAATAGGTTATATCTCTTTATCCCTTCCATTTTAAATATATTCTCAAAACCAATGGGAATATTAGGTCCTAAGCTCTCTCCAATAATGTATAGTTTTAATTCTTTAAATTCTTTTTTTAAATTCTTAAAAGCATTAATTAATAAATATATACCCTTTTCAGGAACTACCCTACCTGCAAATACAATTATTGGATTAGAAGTATTACTATCTCTCTTTTTAAAAATATTCGTATCTATACCTGCATATACTACCTTAATCTTATATTTAAACATTGGAAATCTTTTTATTATTCCCTTCTGTATATGCTTACTCACTGCTAGAACAGAATCTATCTTTTTTAATACTACCTTACCTAACCTATCTGTTATATATCCATAATTGAAGTAGTTTTCCCTTTTTGAAAGTTCATGCCCTCCTATATGGAATAGTACTTTACTTTTAGGATTAAAAAGCTTTATCCAAAAACAGAATGGGAATGTCTGAAACACAATTATTTTTCTTATCCCTAACCTATTAATCTTAAAAGAAACTTTAAGAATGTATGGTAGGTAGAAAAATATACTATTTTTTCTAAAACATTCCCTATCTATCTTTGTAACCTTTGTATATAGATGAGTATTTGAATACCTATTTACATCTGAAACATCAAATCTATCTGTACTATCTCTTTCTCTTGAAAATATGAGACTACTATACCCTAACCTCTTTAAATGATATGCATAATCCTCTACTAAGTGCTCTGTGGCTGTTAGCGTATTTTTAGAAGGTATTAACCACCATGGGGGAGCAATGAGAGCTATATCATTACTATTTTTCATTATCTGCTGTCTCTACAATCTTATCATCAAGTAATACAAAATCAATTCCTAACTTCTTTGCAGTAGAGATAGCGTTTTCATCCGTATGAACAATAGGTTCACCAGGACCATTAAAAGAGGTATTTATTAAACAGGGTATCTCATATTTCTCCCACATTCTTTTTAAAATTTGATAAACAGGTTCTAACTCCTTATCACTTTTATATATAACCTGTGCTCTTGCACTACCATCTATATGAACAACAGCAGGTATTTTTTCCTTCCAATCTTTACTCACATTAAAATTACATAGCATATATTTGGATAAATCTGTTTTTGTAGAATTAGGAAAAACCATTTCTGCTAACTCATCGATAATGATTGGTGCTAAAGGTCTATACCATTCTCTTCTTTTAATATCAGTATTTACCCTGTCATACATTTTTAAAGAGGAAGGTATGGCTAGTAAACTTCTATGACCAAGTGCTCTTGGACCACTCTCAGAATACCCTATACAAACTCCCATAACCTCTTGGTTGTATAACCTATCTACTATCTCTTCAACCAATTTATCAGAAAGTTTTACTACTTTCTTTTCTTCTACTCCAATGGTACCTACAAAAGGAGAATGTTTTTTTACTTTACCTCCTCTTAATTTTTGAATAATAGAGACTGCACCCACTGCCAAACCTGTATCTGAACAACAGGGAGGAACATATACATTTTTAAATATGTTTGAAAATGCGAATTTAGTATTTAAGTTAATATTTAAAGCAGAGCCTCCAGAAAAATATAGATTTGTAGCACCCGTCTCTTTTTGGAATTTAAGAACTAAATTGTATACCCTCTCTTCAAATTCTTTTTGGCAAACAGTTGCAATATCCATAAAGAATTGATTTTTAAGATCAAACTTCTTAATATCTAATCCAAATTCTTTTTTAATATCTTTAAACAGTTGTTTAGGATTTTTCCAATAATCAGAATACCAATTATTTTTTACTAACCAATCTCTAATCTTTTTATTATATTTCCCATATGAGCTATATCCCATTAAACGTCCAGGAGTAGCTAATCTATGATTATCATCTAGTTCTAACATTGCACATGTTAAATCATTGAAACCAAATATTTGGACTACTTCTAATGGTTCCCAACCATGATGAATATATTTTATCTCACCATTTATATATTGAAATACAGAAAAACATGACTCTGAAGCTAATCCATCTACATGTACAAGTAAACTATTCTCTTTAAAATCTCCTACAAAAGGTAATATAGAGCCGATATGAGCTAATTCATGAGAACATATATATGCTTCTCTTTCTTTTCGGTTGATAAAGGCCTTAGTTCTAACTATTAAATCTGAGATATCAAAGGGAGTACTCTCTATTCTCCAAAGACCATTTTCGGAGATAAAGGAGGTACCTGCATAATGATTCACAGATACAACAATAAAGTCTTCTGGAAGTAAGTGTGCGAAGTTTTCGATATTTTTAGACATACGATATTCATGCTTTCTCCTAGTCAATCTTTCTAATTCGATAGAGGATGATATATTCCCATCCTTATCTAATATCGCAAAAGAATGATCATGTGTAGGACAGTATTCAGACCATCCAGGGGATGGATTACCACTCCAATCCTGAACTCCCCATACTCCAACAATAGATTTTTCTTTAGATATATTAAATTTCATACTCTATTATTAAAAAAGAGGGGGGACATCTCCCCCCCAATTTGATCTCCTATACGAATTAGTATTCGTTATGATCACAGGTTGTCATTTTGACAACTTTTACTACCTTGGTTGCTTTTGAAATGTTATTAACCCTTGAGCTAATATTCTGAGCCAAACCACTTGTTCCTGGATTGACTTTCATAATAGTAATGGTTACAAATTATTCATAGAGTATATTTTATTTTGCCTTTCTTTGCAATAACGCGGTTACCTCCTGTCTATTATGGAATAAGCTTCTAATTTTTAAGACATCATATTCCTTTTCTAAGATTTTTACTCCCTCGGCAATACTCCTTTGAGCATGGTTGGGGAGTTTAAGAGTAACAATAGCTAAGCCACGCTCTTTAAGAAGATGGGCGATCTCATTCATAATATGTGCAGTCTCTTGTGGATCCATATTCATATCATTCACGATTAAATCAAGAGGCTCTTCCAAATGAATATCTTGTGATTTAACTTTAAGATGAGTTACTTTTGGATTTTTTTCTAAATCAGGGTGTAACGCAGCTGGATCCACTGCTAATACATTATATCCGTAATCAGCCAGTACTTTACTCCACCCACCAGGTGCTGCTCCTAAATCTAGAGCTGTACCTTTTCCATCTAATTCAACCTTAAATGTAGCTAATGCTTCCATTAACTTATTCTCTGCTCTTGAGATTTCTCTTCCACCTGCTCTTGCTCTAATTCTTGCTTCATCACTATGGAAATTCAAGTTCTCACTACTTTTCGAAAAACCCATATAGAAGGTATTACCATGTATAAGGATTGAAATGACAAAGATATCATCATTTAGTATCTCCCTATCTGAAAATGTTGGGATATTACCCTTATCATAGTATGCATTTCCAATATATACCTCAATATCTTTTGCAGAGTAAGGTAAACTACCACCTATTACTCTACACTGTACAGCAAATTTACTACCGGTTTTCATATCTACAATACCTTGTGTACTATTTAGTAAAATCTCCTTATCTTTCTCTAAATCTTTCTCTATTTCACCTGCATCCATAACAGGCATAATATGTTTTAAGAAAATTGGAGATTCACTACTTATCTCTTCCAAAAAATCACTCTGATCTTTTTCTGAAGTAATGAGAGCAAGCCCTTCAGATATATTCTTTCCTACACGAACAGATTCATCAATGTCTCCCAACTCTCTCTTGGCTACGTTTTTAAAATATGGAGTATATGTAACAATATATGCAGAAGATGCATCGTTTGTTTCAATACCTACCTCTTCTAGAAAGCTAATGTCCGACTTTCTAGAATCAAAATTTGGTTCTTTAGAATCCATAATAATGTTTATTAAAAATTATCTATTAAAAAATCTATCTTATTAGATGAGATAGAGCCTATACCCATTAATAATTCACTATATTCTTGATTAGAGTAATTACCCCAAAAACGAGCCTCTGTCATTATCTTATCAGTCATTCCCTCTCTATCTTGAAACTGACTCTTATGACAAAGAACCGCTTCTATTTTCCTCTCAACATCTTCTTTCTCAAGTGATAGGTATACTGTATTAGAATTAATTCCAGTTTTAATAGGGTTGGATGTATATAAACCTTTAAATGAGTTTACTGCATCATATTTACTCTCAAGGTATGGATTAATAATAGGGGCAGGCTCTCCATCAATATTACATAACCTCTTTATGCTATAACTAATCTCTTTATGATCGTAGTGACCCTCTTTTGGAGAATGCGTAAGAATATAATTTGGATTAATTTTACGTATTTCCTCTAAAAGAAGAGGCATTAATTCATATCTATTAAGTCTCCCATCTTTAAGATTAAGGAAATGAATATTTTTAACACCTAATACCTTAGCCGAATTCATTGCTTCCTTCTTTCTAATCTTCCTTACTTCTTCTAAATTTGTATTACCTATCTTATTCCAACTCTCTCCTGATGTTACTACTATAATTTCAACTTCATGACCATTCCTAGTATATTTTGCTATCGTACCACCAAACATTAATTCAGCATCATCTGGATGGGCAGTAATGACCGATACCTTACGCTTCTCCATTTTTTCTTTGAATTAAATTAATCCACATATTATAGTAATCATATGCCATTCTTTCTGAATTATACTCTTTTTCTACAGTATTTCTAGCATTATTAGCTATCAGGCTATACTTTTTTGGAGTATTAGCTAACATTTCAATAATTGAAATCCACTCCTCTATCTCATTTGTTGAAACCAAATACCCATCTTTTTTGTTAGTAATATAGCTCGATATACCTGGAATATCATTTGCAATGACTACAGTACCACATGCCATACTTTCTAAAGAACATAAACTACAACTTTCAGAAATACTTGGAATAATGGTAACAAAAGAATCTTTATATAGTTTGGCCATATCTTTCCCATAATCAACTCTTCCTACAAAATCATACAACCCATTATCTATACCCAAATCTTCTGATTCTCCTGCTAATATCAATTTGTATTTAGTTTCCCCTTTATTAAGTTTTTTAATAAGTTTTAATGCAAAGTCTCTATTCTTTTTTGGTGAATTAAAATTGGGAAAAAAAATTTTAAAATCTTTACTATCAATAAATTTCTTTTCTTTAAATTCAAATATCTCAAATGGAATACCATTCTTTATTAATATTAACTTCTCCTCTAGATGTGAATATTTTTTAAGATATTCATCATTAACTACAACAATACGATCAAAAGAGAAAGCATTCTTATTAAGCCAACTTCTAGCAGAATCTTTCTCTAAAAAAGCATTTGTATGAATAGTAGCTGTAGTTATACATTTACTTTTTATACTAAATAGGTCGATATTATTATAATGTAAAACATCAGCATCAAAAGAAATCTTTTTTAATCTCTCTTTATAATCAAAAAAGTCTTTGGATTTCAAAGTATGTATTATTAATCCCTCGTACTCAAATAGCAAATCTTCACTTCCTAATTGATATATTTCAAATTTAATAGCCTTAGATTTAATAAGGATACGAATTACATTCCATAAAAGAATATTGGATCCTCTTGGAGAGATTTTAATTTCACCATTTTCAAAAAGAAAAAATCTCTCTGAAATTACTGAAATCTTAAGCATATCTTTATTCATTAAACGAATTCACTATCATCATAACTAAGCTTTTTAAAAATATCTTCTCTCTGTTTTTTTACATTCTTTCCCTCTTTGACAACTATATCTAAAATTTCAAAATCTTTAAGTACTATTAAATTCCCCTTACTTATATCTTTCATATTAACACCTACCTTCAAACTCTCAAGAAAATCGAAATACTCTATTGGTAATTCATAATCAAGTAACCTCTTACAATTACAAACTAGGATATATCCATCCTCTTTTCTAAATCTAATATGCTTATTTAATATATATTTTTTCATATCTATTCAATATTAATATAGTTTTTTCGTTCATACTCTCTCATTTTTTCTTTAAGAAGACTCTTAAGATATTCCTGATTATTAAGCTCTAGATTTTTTGCATTCTGAATACAGTGAGGAGGAGGTAATTTATGATCTTCAAACCAAAGTATACTTTGTGGTATACATCTATCACATTTATCTTTTACATTACACCCATCACAGCCCTGTTTAGATAATGAAAGGAATTTTTTAAAAACATCTCCATTCCATATTTCTTTTATACTTTTCTCTCTAATATTTTCAAATTTAAGATACTCAGAAGGTATATTTACTCTAGCTAAAGGACAAGGAGAAACTAAACCATCCGAATTAATTTCACAGAAACTTCTAGCTGCTGGACATTGATAGTAGTACTTACTTTTTTTCTTCTTCGCAGAAGCAAATGGCATATCAATATAGTTAACGAATATGTCATTTTCTTCACAAACCTTCTTTATGTTCTCCCATTTATTTTTTTCTAATTCTGAATCAGAAGCAAAAATATCTAAGTTATCAAAGGATCTACCTGATGTTGAAATTGTTGAGAGATACCAACTAATTGGCTTTAACTCTAATATTAAAGCCAACATCTCATCCATTCTATTAATGTTTCCTTTATGTATACATGTCGCTATTGTAAAAGGTATATTTTCCTCCTTTAACCTTTTTAGATTGTTTAATGTTCTATTAAACTCTCCCTCATTTATTTCCTTTTTTACATCTCTTCTAATATATCCATTACTAATATAATCTGGGCCATCTAAACTAATCTTAAGCCCTATTAATAATTCTTCAAGCTCTTTGATTTTTTTTAATACCTTCTCAGAAAACAAACCGTTAGTAGTCATTATAAAGTGGAGTTTATGTTTCTTAAGAGAGTCTAATATCTCTATAAAATCGGGATGTACAGTAGGTTCCCCTCCAGAGATATTTACATAGAAGACATTGTTCTTTACTAAATCTTGGAATACTAAATCCCACTCTTTCCCATTTAATTCATTAGGAGGTACATACATACCGTAATTACCGTAGCAATGAAGACATCTTTGATTACATCTAGAGGTTAGAATGATGTAGCAGTCATGGGGAGTTTTAACTTGTTTAATAGTTTTTGGTAGCACGTTAGTTTGTAAGATAGTTAACTTACGTTGCTAATTATAGCAAGAAACCTTATGAATAATAAGTAAAAGCAATAAATTATAATACAGATTTAATCCTTATGCTTACTATATGTTTTCTCTGCCTTATACTCCCTCTTTAAATCAATATCATCCCCGATATCCTCTTTTACATTCCCATCCTCTACTACTCCTTTTAACATATCTTTACCATCATCTTGATCTGTTTGAAATCTATAATCCTTGTCAGAAGTCTCATCTACTTCATCACTACCTAGACTATCTATAACCCTCACTATTTTGTATATCTTCTCTTCATCTTTTTTACTTAATTTATAGAAATGTTTAACATTAAAATCTACTTCAAACTTTTTAATCTCTACACCATCCTTACTTCTACCAAGAGTATATTTCATACTAATATCATATTTAATATTTAGAAATATCTCAACTATGGGTTACCCCATTCATATTGCTAAAAATATGAGAAGAATATAATATGGAGGGATGGAAGGCAAAGGAAAAAGAATCTTTCGTATATTAGGAATAGTCTCCCTCATCTTTGTATTAATATTTCTCGTATTTCTAAATATAACTGGCGTAGGAAGTGTCCTATATAGCAAGGTAGACTCTGTTGATACAGATACTACTGTAGATAATGGTTTAAAGTTAGATATATGGGAATTAGAAAGAGAGAAACAGTTTTTAACAAGATACTGTGAGAATATGAAGGTATTACCAGATGAAGACTCCCAAACAGTAAAGATAGAGATAGAGTATTACACTGGTAAAATACCAATAGAAACACTGTTAAATGTATACACCTCATACACACAAATATATGAAGTAGGAACCCTTAAAGAAGTAGAAAGTAATAACCTAGCATCTCCTGAACAGATGAGGGTGTATAGGATAGAGATGATAGAAGATTCTGATACATATCTAGAGTATGTTAGTAACAGAAGTACCCCATATCTATACATAATTAAAGATATTAATAGCTCTCTTTATCTAATAGACCCCATTATTAATAACCTAAGAGTTCTAATAGATGATACATATTACTTAGAAAGTATATAAATGGAATGGATCAAATAACTACAGAAATTAAAAAAGAGAAGAAGAAATTTCAAATAAGTGATAAGAAGATCTTCTTAGTCTTAGGAATTCTAATAGGAATAAATATATTAATAATGCTATTCCTTTTAATGGCTGACCTCTCTCTTAGGAATGATACTACTCCTTCAAAGGAAGGATCTAATGTATTACAAGAAAAGAAAAACCAATTACTTACTGAAGTAGAGGGTCTTAGAGAAGCAAACCTTTGTGAAGATGAAGAAGAAGAAGTACAAGGAGAATCTATAGATGTAACTGTTGATTTCTATACAGAGTATAAAACCCCGATTAAGATTCCTACTATATGTACCGATTGTACAATAAGAGAAGCAGGTATAGTCTCAGATTCTTCTGTTAACAGTTTAGAAGGCTTTAAATATTTAGTAGTTACAAAAGAAATAGAAAATGAATTTACTGGGGAGATGTTTACAGATATTGCCAGAGTAATAACAAACAGTACCTATACAGAAATATATCTCTTCGATTACGAACTAGAAAGCTTTGTTAACAAAGACTTAGAATACAATATTAAATACAAACCTACACTAAAGAATAGTGTAACCCCGCAAGGTACAGAAATGAACAAAATATTCCAAACAGAGGATGAATTTTTCTTTATTCCTAGATATTCTCTTAACAAAACAGTAGAGGAAGCTCCTGAAATAAAAATAGAACCATTTGATTCAATTCAAGATTCCATAATATATGTAGATACAGAGGATTCAAACAAATTTTACCTTATAAACAATGAGCTTTTCTTAGTTCGATTAAACTACCAACCATCTATTTCAGCTCCCTTAGAATATGATGAAGCATTTCCAATTACTTGGGAGGGTAGTATAGATAATAAATATAGTTTTGACTTTGGGTATGATGGATGTAGTTTAGATCCAGGATTAAGGACATCTGACGTATCAAAGGAAGATCTTAGGGTTACAGGATATAGGGATGGAACAGAGGAACCAATATATGAGTACAAAGATATAAATCATACAGATATTAAGAAAATTTATGAGCAAGATTATTTACCTATGGCAGATTACTATGAAGAGGAGAAAGGTGAGAAAGTACTCACCTATGAAGAGTTTGTAGCAGAACATCCAATAATCTTCTGGGAAGATGCTAGGGGAGTAACGATTGAATTCTACAATACTACCTTTGCATTGATAGGAGGCTGTGCGAAACCAATCGTATATCTATATCCTCAACAACAAACAGATGTATCTGTAAAAGTACTACCTACAACAGGTTACCTTACATTCACATATCCTAAATATGATGATATATGGAATGTTACTGCTAACAGTAATGGTGTATTAACAGACTCTAAGGGAGATACATATGAATATCTATGGTGGGAATCTAAGAGTGATTTCTTACCTGAAAAAACAGATGGTTTTGTTGTAAGTCCTAATAGCTTAGATACATTCTTTGATCTTACATTAGGTAAAGCAGGCTTTATTCAAAAAGAGATAGATGATTTTAAAGAGTATTGGGTACCTACTATGAATAGTGAATATACTCCTTACTTTAGAATATCTTTCTTACAAAATGAAGAAGTAGATAGTATTGCTAAGCTATTAATAACCCCTACTCCTAATACAGAATTAAGAATCTTTATGATATATGAAAGATTAGATTCATATATACAAATAGAGACTCAAGATATTCTTAATACACCTAGAAAAGGTTTTGTAGTAACTGAATGGGGTGGTACTAGAAGATAAAGATTAAATATATTTACTTCATTTAGTCTATATTTTATAATACCCTAATCACCATATGGAGTTAAGTCGCCTAAGGTTTCGACCGACCGCGGATCTCCATCACCATGGGCAAGTTAAGCAACCTAAGGTTTCGACCGACCGTTGATCTTGCCCCTTTGTTTTCTTAATACCCCTCTTAAAGTTTCCAATATAAGGATATATTTCAAAAAATCTTTATACAATGTTGAGTACCTTTTATTTGGTACAAGCAATGCTTCTAGTTTGTTTTTCTTATGCAGATAGTTTACTAAGAAGTAGAAATCCCCATCGCCTGATACTATTACAGCTTTCTTGAAATTGTTTATCTCTATCATTGTAGTCATAGCTAGCTCAATATCTACATTACCCTTAATCGTGTATCTACCATCCTTTTTGTATCTAATTGCAGGTTTAAATACTAATGTATACCCTACCTTAGTAAGATATGAATACAATTTCTGATTACTCTTAATATAGCCTAAAAACAAGAAAGCCTTCTTAACATTGTACTTATCATTTAAATATATTCTAAACTTCTTAAAATCTAACTCCCATCCTCTACTCCTAATACCTAAATTAAGATTCTGACTATCTATGAATGCATAATTTACCCCTTTATGATTTTTGATCATAAAGAGATATTGTACTCACCAAAGATTAAAAAGTATTGAATTATTTCTCCAAGATAGATGCAATTATCCTCTTATGTTCATCTTCTAAAGTATCCTTGAAAATCTTTAAAGCTAACTCCTCTGTTCCCCATAACCTAAGTAATTTGTATTGATAATCATTAGGGAAATATCTCTTGCATTTCTCTAATAGATATTCATAATCAGAGTATGAATTACCTGGTGTTTTCTGTTTACCCCAAGGCTCAAACTGTCCCTCAGATATCTCTAAACCAAATCCCATTTCTTTTTGATACCTATGTAATTTCTTAATACTCATTGATAAAAGAGAGAAAGAAGTAATAGGATCTTTTGTAGGTATATTAGGTAATTTAAAATAGTAGTTAAACCCTAATACAAGAGATTGTGGAGTATATATCCCTTTATCAGAAATATCTTTAAAAAGCTCTACTACACTCTTTAGATTTTTTCTCCCTGCACTATTAAACATTACCCTGTTATTAGGAAAATGACTCCTAAGTATCTCTGTTAAACTTAAGAGATATTCCTTAGACATTGTAATTCTCAATCTCCCAAATTTAAAGAAAGCTTCATTCTCTAACTGGAACATTACATCATCCAACCTATTACCATACTTTTGTTTAAGAAGAGTTAGTAAGTTATCTAAGTATTCATATGAGTATTTAGCTATATCAGAATCAGGAGTAACTATACTCTCCTTTACCTCAATATCTTTTGGAATATGATCCTCGGGCCATCTAAAGACTTTAATAGGGCCTACATTTAAACATACCTTACAATTATTTTTAAAAAGATATTCTAGATACTTATCATAGAAATCTAAAGATATCTCCTTATCCTTTTGTACTACATTCCATCTTAAACCTAATCTAATATCATCTATACCCAAATCCCTATTTATTACCTTTAACAAATCCAAAGGGTCCCTGCTTCCTATATATTTAGCATACTCCGGAGAGAAAGATGTACCTAGTACAATGGTATTATTCAACATACTCAATTATACACTTCATTCTTTTTTAATAATATTAGGTCTTTTTACATATCTATGATATACTCATACCTGTTTGATTAGATTTAAACGAAATAATCGCCTCATATCCATATTAGGTTAAACATTTTTTATTTTCGGTTACCTCTATTAAAACTGAAAATAAAATTAAAAAAACTTAATCATGGAAAATAATTCCAGATATAAATACGCACGTAACACTCGTTACGGCAAAAGAAGACCATCATACAGTAGCTCCTCATACAGGAGTAATAGAAGGGGTGGTGGATACAATAGAAGAGGAAGTAGTATTAATGTAAGTCAATTAATAGCTAAGGCTGTATATGAAGATTTACCAAGTATATATGTATTAGATCATTCTCTTTTAGAGTTTGATATAACTAAGGAATTAAAAAACAATATTGAATACAAGAAATATACTAGTCCTACTAAAATACAGTATGAAGCTATACCTCATATACTCAAAGGTAGAGATATATTAGGAATGGCTAGTACAGGCTCTGGTAAAACAGCAGCTTTCTTAATACCCATGATTAATAAAGGGGTATTGGATAGGAAACAGAGGTTTTTAATCATAGTGCCTACTAGAGAATTAGCTATGCAAATACAAGATGAGTTTGTACAGTTAGCTAGAAATACAGGATTAAGGTCAGTACTGATTATGGGTGGTAACAGTATGAGAACACAAATTGGGATATTGAGAAGGGATCCAGAGTTTGTTATCGCTACACCGGGAAGATTGAAGGATTTAACAGAAAGAAAGGCCATCAACCTATTAAAAATAAATAATGTCGTTTTAGACGAAGTGGATAGGATGCTTGATATGGGTTTCATTGATGATATACGCTTTTTAACTTCCCAGTTAAGTGATAATAAACAATCTCTCTTTTTCTCTGCCACTATGAATAGAAAAAGTGAAGATATAGCTAATAGCTTACTTAAAAACCCTGTAAGAATAGAGGTAGAAAAACAGGAAGCAGGTAAGAATGTAGATCAAGATATAATTAGATTAAAGGATGGAGAGATAAAGTTTAATGTACTCTGTGATTATGTAAATAAGGATGAATTTAAAAAAGTCTTAATATTTACACGAACTAAAAGAGAAGCAGATAACCTCTCTCACAAATTACTAGATAAAGGTATTAAGGTAAATGCACTACACGGTGATAAAAGACAAACACAAAGAAGTAGAATAATAGAGGCTTTTAAGAAAGATTACCTTAATATCCTAATAGCTACAGATGTAGCATCTAGAGGA
>JAVEVH010000071.1:0-2890 GCA_034005145.1 Candidatus Dojkabacteria bacterium
TATAATCTGTTACATACCTATGTATACCATTCTCACCTTCGGAGAGTATGTATACACTCATATCAGCAAATACATCATTAGAGGTATCATACGAATCACTTTTAAGATATTCTTCTGAAAGACCGTAGCCTGTTCCATAGTTGGTTAATCTAAGTAGTGCTCTACTCTCCCTATCTAATACATATACATTGTCATTTGTAGTAAATACTGCAAACTCTGAGATATCTCCAGCCTTAATATTTTGTAAACCTAATCCTGTTGGCTTAGTAAAAGAGCTATACCAACTTCCATCTGCAGAAGCTTTTACCACTCCATTTACTAGATCTAAGACATATATACCGGAAGCTTTAGAATATATATAGGTGGGTTTTTGTAAGAAACCCTCCTCATCTGAAAGCTGTTTAACCTCCTTGTTATACAAAGATATCCTATATACACTCTTTATGCCTAAGTCAGAGATAAAGAGGTATTCATTGGCATTACCATCTCTATATATTGATATGTCCGTAGGTATAGAATCAGCACCATGGATTGCAAACATATCCATATATTTTTGTATATTACTATCACTTGTAGAAAGCCTTACTCTTTTGTATATACTATCCTCTACTCCCAATACCTGTGCCTGTAACTCTTCTAATTTAATACTGTCTGTTTCATTTAATTCCTCAGGTACCTCTTCTAACTTCTCAGAAGCCTTAAATATGCTCATAATGCTACTATCCCTATCTGTACCTAATTTGGAATTAGCAACCCCTACTAGCTCTTCAACCTCTGTAAATATCCCATTTGCTAGACTACTCCTCTCCCTTGCCTCTTTCTGATTAATTGTAAATTTAATACCTGCAAGTAGGAGCGATATTACCAATACTACAAGAAGTAATTTTTTAATCCTCTTAAACCTAGTATCTCTCTGCTTATACCCATCTATCTTAATCCCTTTAAATGATTCTTCTTTCTTTTTAATAACACCACTTTGAGTTACTTTAGATGAAATCTTTTTAAACCATTTCTTCCTGCCAAAAAGATTCAGAAAGGAATCCTTAATTTTAGATCCTACCTTTTTAAAAGGGTTATTAATCTTAGGTAGAGATTTAAATGATATTTTTTTTAAAGGGTTAGGAATCTTTTTAAAATATTTACCTACAAATGAGAATCTTTTCTTTAAGTCTAATACAAAAGTTTTAAGATCCTTCTCATCCTTTTGTGCTTTAAGTGTCTTCTCAGTTGGTTTAGATTCCGCAATATAGTCGGAAGTATTATCCTCCTGAACTTTTTCCGTTTTTTGAGTCTTCTTTTCTAACTTAATATCTTTCTCTTTTGAAAGAAGAATAAAGCCTTGGTCATCACCTACTTCACTGCCTAACTCTTCTAACACAGATATCAATTCCTCTTTACTCTTAGTACCCATTAATCTTTTTAAGTTATCTTTAAAAAAGTTTGTGGTAGAGGAGAATACCAAGTCCCCCTCCTCTATTGCTATACCCGCAGTTTTTGCTCTTTTCTTACTTAACATCTCAAATACATCTACCAACCTACCCTTCTTATACACAAATATATCCGCTTCCCCAAGTAATCCAATATATATACCTCCGTTATGAGATACAAATACTGTAAAGTCTACATTGATACCATGCTCAGAGATATTTGTATCATTGGTAATTAACTGCTTTATTCTTCTTACTGCTTCATTTAAAGAAAGCTTAAGAGATTCATTTACAGAATCTGTTTTTGAGTATTCAAAGCCATCTACAATACCATCCCATGCGAACTTACTAATCTTATCTCCTGGAATTTCCACCTTACTTGATACAGAAAGTAACCCGTAGATATTTACCGGTATTTCATCTTTTCCCCTTACAGGACGAGAGTAATTATACAATCCTATATAGGAGGTTTTTAAAGCTGAGTTATTAATATATTTAGAGGCAGTAATTGACATTATCTCATTATCCTAAAAGAATTATTATTGTACCAATTATAGTTGCAAAGATAGTGATGAAGAGATTGATAGAAACCAATGCCTTCATTTTAAAATTTCCCTCCGAATTAATTGTATCTACCAATATTCTTACTTTGAGAAGTAACATAAAGGAGTAAAGAAGTACTCCCACTAATATAATTACTAAAGGTATTTTTAATATATCACCAAGATTAATGGTTGGTTGCCATGTATTAGAAAATATTTCTGTATATATATTATTCATCTATATATCCCCCTTCTGTTTCATTTCAAGTAAATCATTAATTACATCCTGCAACTCTCTTGGTCTAGGCAACATTCTTAAGTGGAAATCTACACCATGGCCTGCAGTATCTATATGTACATCACCTACATCAAAGAGAGTTCCTAATACTCCAATATTAGTATGAGTAACATCCTCTATCTTTTCTAATTGTGCTTCTGCATATGAATGGTAAAAAGCATTATCCATCTTAATTACAACTATTCTTTGATCTGTAATAATGTTAACAGTGTAATACCATTTAAGTATTGTAGTGATAACTACATTTAATGCCAGTATCAAACATACTACTAACATACCTATATACAAAGTAGTTGTACCTAGAAATGATACCTGAGAAGAAAGAGCGAGTAATATTAATGGAAGAGCGAGTATGAGTAATACAAAAAATATATGTGGTACAAACGCTATCCAATGTGTTCTCACTATTAATACAATATCTTCCTCTGGATCTTTACCGTAAAAGGTAACTTTCTTGGGAAATATACTAAAGCTAGTAAGAGCACCATGTTCTTCTTCAGATCTTAGTTTGTTAATAAAGGATTTATCTACTTTTGCAAATTTCTTTGGAATATATTGTCTTCCTTTTTTCATATGAATAGAGGATATCATAAAAAGATATGTATTAACAATACATTCAATTA
>JAVEVH010000072.1:0-2778 GCA_034005145.1 Candidatus Dojkabacteria bacterium
TAAAGAAAGTTGTTGTGTCTCCCAGTTTGTATCATCATCATATGCCATGGGTCTTAAGTATCCAGAGATACTATCAATTCCAGAATCATCACTTACTCTAACATATACTGTTACTTCTCCTTCAGTATCAGAATCTACTTCATTTGTACTTAAAGCAAAGTCTACGAGTACTGGTGGAGATCCATCTTCTTGTGCATTTGATTGGAATTGAGGTGAAAGTAGGAAAAAGAGGGAGAGAAGAAATACAAATAGGAGAGCTGGAAATACAGCTATCGCAATATTCTTTCTGGGCATCTTTATTAAAGATAATATTTTATATATTAAAATACTATCACTTACACAAAGTTTGTCAACTAAAACTCATTCAAGACTAGACTGTCCCACCATCTTAAACTATCCTCCCTATCTTTTTTGTATGATATAATCCTCCAATAATGAAATACACATTCTCAAAAGAGCTTAAAGAACTCCTAGACTCTCTAAATACCCCTACTAAGATCCAACAATATGTAGATAGTAAGATTGAATACGATCCATATCGTGAAGATCGTACAATCGAGGAAGTAATTAAGGATGGAAAAGGAGAATGCTACAATGTAGCATTGTTTGCATTAGCTGCTTTAAAGAATATTGGATATAACTGCGGACTTGTACTACTCTCTCCTTTTGAAGATGAGGAACACATATTAGCTGTATATGAATCCAATGGTAAATGGGGCTCTATTGCTCAGAGTAAGTTCCTTGGTCTTAAATCAAGAGAACCTATATATCTAAATATTCACGATTTAGCTACTAGCTACAAAGAGTTCTATTTCTCCTTCGATGGTTACTACAGTTTAGCAGGATATTCAGATATATTTGATGTAGATAAATACAATGGAGAATGGGTATCTAATACAGATACTGTTGTAAGAATGGAAGAGGAGCTACTATCATCCCCTATACACGATCTACTTGGTAGTAAAGAAAAGGTTTATGTATCTCCAGAGAGATATTGGAAAGAGGTTCAATATATTCCTAGAGGTATTAAAATACCTGAGGAGTATAAGGGAATCATAGAATAAATAAATTATGTCTTAACATAATTTATAACCCTTTTCCAAGCTTCAAGTATATTTTCTGGAGAATCGGCAAAGCTAAAACGAAAATGACCCGGAATATTAAAGAGTTCTCCAGGAGTTAAAACTACACCAGTATTCTGAAAGATATCTCTATAAGTGTATTCTGTATTATTCTTAACAACAGCATTAAAGCCATATTCTGGAATAATTAATGACAGTTCATCAACAGATTCTAAACATTCCATAGATATAATCAAACCCTCATTGATAACATTACTGAGTCTATTCTTAAAATCTTTACAGGATTTTGCAAATTCATTTATATCTATATCATCTAAAATTCTCCTCTGTTTTTGATCAAACTCTATTCCCAGTTTGTAGATATCACTAACATCAGAACATTCTTCTTTAATTTCACATATCTTAACAAACATAATTAAATCAACTAAGATTTCAAATAGAACAATAGGACATCCAAAAACATATTCGTTCTTTCTTCTTATTTCATCTATCATAAACTCAGGTCCGATAACATACCCACATCTTAAACCAGGAACACCCCACTCTTTCGATAGACTTCTAAGAATAACCGTATTCTCGTCGTAATATTCTTGGTTATTTCTTTTATTAATTACTACATCAGCATATGCCTCATCTATAAAAATATATACACCATTTTCCTTAGACAATGTTTTTATAATATTGAATATCTCTTTATCTATCTCTTTTCCTTCAGGAAAAGATGGTTGAGAGACAAATATTGCTGCACAATCCTTCTTAATATGTTTCTTTATTTCTTTAATACTTTCTTCTTTGTTATTTGTAGAGATTAACTTTATTTTGAAACCTAGATCTTCAATTGCTTCTATGTATGTATAACAGGGTGTTAAAACGATAATATTTTTCTTATTCCCACATATTGATAGAAGACTACGAAGAGCTCCAAATATGGCATTTGTTGCACCAAAACTTAATGAGATATTTTTATATGATAAGTATTTAATACCTCTATTTATTGATTCGTATAACGCAATAATAGATCTTGTAGATTTTCTTCCTGCTGGATCACAGTATCCAACATTATTATTTAAGCAACTTTTTATAATAGGAGAAAAGAAATATTCGTCATGCTTTATTACATTTCTATTAATATCACCTTTCCCAAAATGATAATAGTATCCTAATTTATCAAATATTTCTTTTTTGTTCTTTGAAACAAATTCATAATAATCAATAAAACTTTTCATAGGAGGGATTATACCATTGTTATGTATATTTACTATCATAGATTATCAATTAGGTTTATAATAAATCTATGAACTCCACACAATGGTATTCACAGAATAAGAAGCCTAAGTGGGCACCTCCTGGTTGGTTGTTTGGTCCTGTATGGTCTGTGTTGTATATATTGATAATAGTTTCTTTTGGTTTTGTTTTTAGTAAGTTATTTAGAGGGGATATTGGTTTTATTATTGTATTACCTTTTGTACTTAATATTGTATTTAATATTATTTTTACTCCTATACAGTTTGGATTAAGGAATAATGTATTAGCTAGTATAGATATATTGTTAGTACTTAGTACATTGGTATGGTTAATGGTAGTAATATATCCATACTATACATGGATCTCTTATATACAGATTCCTTATCTATTATGGGTATCCTTTGCTAGTGTATTACAGATAGAGGTTATGAGGAGGAATTAGATATATCTA
>JAVEVH010000073.1:0-2712 GCA_034005145.1 Candidatus Dojkabacteria bacterium
GATTTTTTCCATTCTCTTTCTTGTTGAATAGGCCAAACATATATTTGAGATAGTGTTAAAATAAAAATCTAGTATAATATACACAAATGGGAACCATTAGTAAAAAAGATATAACAGAATTAATAGACAAACTGCAAGACATTGAGCAATCTCTAGATATTCCCTCTAAGAAAGAAGCATTAGAAATCTTAACAAAGGAAAGTACAAAAGAAGACCTTTGGGATAATCAAAAGAATGCACAGAAGATTCTCTCTGATATAAATGAAATAACTAAAGAGATAGAGGAATTAGAAAGATTAAAACAGGATAGTGATACCCTACTCTCTCTTTTTAAAGAAATAGGTGATGAAGATCTCTCATCTTTAGAGGAAGATTTTAAGAAGTTAGAAGAGGAGATTAAATCCTTTGAAACATACAAATTCCTTTCAGGTAAATATGATAAAGCAAATACAATACTCTCAATACACTCAGGTCAAGGAGGTACAGAAGCAAATGATTGGGCAGAGATGCTACTTAGGATGTATACAATGTATATAGAGAAGAAAGGTTGGAAATATGAAATAACTAATATCGTTAAGGGTAATGAGGTAGGTATATCTACAGTCACAATAGAGATAGTAGGCAGATATTCATATGGGTTACTTAAGAGAGAGCACGGTACTCATAGATTAGTAAGACTCTCACCCTTTAATGCACAAAATCTCAGACAAACATCTTTCGCAGGGGTAGAGGTAATGCCAATATTACAAGATTTAGAGAAAGAGATAGAGATACCAGAGAGTGATATAGATTTTAAAGCTGTAAAATCAGGAGGTCCTGGTGGACAGAATGTAAATAAAACATCCTCTGCAGTACAGATTACTCATATTCCAACAGGTATTGCTGTACACTGTTCACAGGGTAGAAGTCAATTACAAAACAGGGAAACCGCTATGCAAATATTAAAAGGTAAGCTATGGAGAATATTAGAGGAGAACAGATTGAAAGAGATCTCAGATATAAAAGGGGATCATAAAATTGCAGGATGGGGTAATCAAATTAGAAACTATGTATTACATCCATACAAACTAGTAAAAGATTTACGAACAGGTATAGAAAGTAGCAATCCAGAAAGTGTATTGGATGGGGAGATAGATATATTTGTTGAAGCACAGGTCAGAATACAGTAATATATTGAGGTATAACCTTACTGCCTAAAGAAATGGTACTTTTTGATACAGTTACCAAAAAATACAAAGACAATATTACAGCCCTTGAGGATGTTAACTTCATGATAGAGGAGGGAGAGTTCTGCTTTCTTGTAGGACCCTCTGGTGCTGGTAAATCAACAATCATGAGATTACTGATTAGGGAAGAAATCCCTACTTCAGGTAGCATCTTTTTTAGAGATATAGAGGTTCCAAAGCTTACTCGAAGACTTCTCTCTGCATATAGACAGAAGTTAGGTGTAGTGTTTCAAGATATAAAGCTTTTACAGAATAAAACATTAGAAGAAAATATTGCATTTGCACTTGAGATTCTTGATAAAAGTCCTAAGGAAATCATTGACACAACTGATTACCTACTCGATTTAGTCGGATTAAGAGAGAGAAGAAATCTCTTCCCTGTAGAGCTCTCTGGTGGAGAGCAACAAAGAGGAGCTATTGCGAGAGCGCTAGCTAATAAACCAGACCTATTCATTGCAGATGAGCCAACAGGTAATCTAGATGCCCAAAATGCTAAACAGATATTAGAGATACTGAAAACAATTAATAAATCAGGTACAACCGTTATGGTCATCTCACACGACTTTAATCTAGTGAATGATTCCAAAGCAAGAACAATTAGTATAATAAATGGTAAATTAGAGAAAGATACTGGTACAAAAGTAGCTCAAAAGCCGAAAGAAGAACCAAAGGAAGAGAAGAAAAAAGATAAACCAGATGTAGTACCCGAAGCTAAGAAAGAGGATATTAATCCTGAGTTTGAATCAGTAAGCGAAGGATTGAGAAGTAAGTTAAAGAAATTTGCTATTAAATCTCCAGAGATACTACTAAATATAACTACCGGAGATTTAAAAAATATGAAGCTATCAAAACAGGAACATAAGGAGTTAGAGAGTTTTGTAAAAAATTATTTAAGTAAAGATACAAAAAATGCTTAATACCTCTAGAATATTCAAAGTAACAAGTACTAATGTTAAAAGAAATAAGTGGTTAACCATATCCACTATCTTTGTAACAGCCATTGTATTCACTCTCTCCTCTCTCTTTATCTCAATGTCCATACTTACACAGAAAGCTGTAGATTACTACGAACAGAAAGCACAAGTAATTGTTTTCTTTAAGAAAGGTACCTCTGAGGCAGATATCTTAACCTTTAGAGATAATATATATGATGCACAACATATTGAAGAGATTCAGTATGTATCCCAAGAGGGAGCACTTAGTATATATAAAGAGGACTTTAAGGATAACCCAGATTTAATATCAACTGTTACTGCAGATTCTCTTCCAGCAAGTTTAGAGATAAGAGCAAAGAGTATAGACTCTCTACTAGTAATAATAGAGGATATTAACAAGGCAAAAGAGACAAACGCTTCTGTAGATGAGGTAATGTACTTTAGGGATGTAGTTGAGAACATGAGATCTCTCTCTAGGGTAATTAATATTGGTTCTGTTGCCCTTATATCTGCAATGATAATAGTAACAATATCTTTAATAAGGGTAACTA
>JAVEVH010000019.1:0-12201 GCA_034005145.1 Candidatus Dojkabacteria bacterium
TATACCAGAAATAACTCCTCCTGAGACAAATATATATTTAGACATGTATATGTGATATTAGGTTATTGAATACTGTATATTCTCAAAAAAGAAATGTCAAATAGTACTAATATATCCTTTTCTTACTTAAACTATTCCATTCCTCTACTAATTTAACAGTCTCTTCACTATCTATTCTCTTAATTTCTAATCCCTTGTTATTACCTTTCTCATCATCAAAACCCATATTAAGAGCATCTTTGTATGTATTACCGTAGTAAACTTTCTTAATCTTAGCCCAATTAATAGCGGCTTCACACATCTTACAAGGCTGTCCTGTTGTATATATTTCACAGTTAGAAAGATTAAAGCTTTTAAATTTCTTACTAGCCTCCCTTAATATATTCATTTCAGCATGACATGTAGGATCTTTCTGCTTTAAAACTGTATTATGAGACTTAGCAATTACCTTACCATCATATACAAGTACTGCTCCAAATGGTCCACCATGTCCTTTTTTCATACCTTTTTTTGCTTCTTTAATTGCTATTTCCATAAATTGGTTCATATTTGTTGTAAGTGAATTTAAATCTTTCTACCAAACTCTATACCCTCTGCATCTATTTTACGACCTGTTCTTCCTAAATCTTTTTCATATCTAGTAGCATAATCTTTATACTTTTTTACTCTCCTTATTCTTTCCTTCACAGGATATTTATAATCTATACCAGGACCATTTATACATCCTCCTTCACAGGTAAGTATATCTAGGAATTTATAATGTTTGTAATATCCATCCTTAAATTCATCTAATATCTTTAATATATTCTCCATTCCTTCTGTTACTAATATATCTTTTTTCTTGAGTATTTTCTCATATGATAAGGTAGAAGAAAGACCTCCTGAGAGAGGATATATTTTAGTATAGTCGTTGTACAACTTATCAAATGTAATACTGTATTTAGAGGCAGTAACTTTTTCCGGTATCTTCTTTTCTAAAAAGAGTTCATCTAACTCCTTAAATGTAAGTACATCATCTATCATCCCTATCTCTGCTGCTTCCATTTTTTTTGTCATACATGGTCCTACAAATACTACCTTGTATCCTGGGAAATGTTTCTTAACTATCAATGCCATACTACCCATTGGGGAGTGTACAGGCACTAAATTTTTTATTAAATGAGGATACTTACCTCTTACTACATTAACTAAAGTAGGGCAAGGAGATGATATCCATGTTCTGTCATCTTGATTTTTAAGTATTTCATAGTAATTAAGATTAGTCATTTTAGCACCAAAGGTAACCTCTACAACTTTCTCAAATCCTAATGCTCTTAATCTATATACAATATTTGGATAGTCATATACCGAGATAAAGGAAGGAGCTAACATACAGAGATACTTCTGATTATTTTTAAATTCCATTTCAATATTTTTTAAATTTAAGAGCAATATTCTTACCTGGATATTCTTTAAAAACATCTCTTGGTGAGTACTCTAATTCATGCCTTTTTTCCAAGTTTATGCCCGAATTATTAAGAGAAAATCCATTAAATGAATTTGTAAGACCTCCAGACATAATAAAATGAGAATTCTTTTGCAATGATTTTGTAACTTTATCAAATACTTCATCATCTATTGATGATAAATCTGAAATTCTTAACATTAGAATTAGATTATACTCTTTTTCATATTTATACTCGTCAAAATTTGCTTTAAAGAAATTCATTTTGAAGTATTCACTATTTCTTAAATTTACAATTAAATCCAAGTATGTCTGATCTATGTCCTCTCTATCTACACAATCTACAACAATATTTCTTTTATTTTCTTCTGCCCACTGAGAAAGAAGATGTGCTTCAGGAAAATATGGACCTGTACCTAAAACTAGAATATTTGGTTCTGAGGTATTTGCTAAGCTATCAAAGGAGTAATTAACACTATCCAGTATTCTACTTATCTCATACTGTGAATCTATTTTATCTTTCTCAAACCCATTTTTAAATTCATTTGCTTCTAACATATTTATAGATGATATGATGTATATGAGTTAATTTCAATTCTAATTTATAATATACTTAAATATGATACTTGAGAAAATATATAAAGAAAAAATATTAGGGATAAACTTAGATTGGGAGAAGCTTACTCTTTACTCAATGTATTCACTATCTATATTAGTACCATTGATAATAGGGAAGCCTCAGTTACTTGTTGGGAGTATTGTAAATTTCTTAATAGTATATTCAACATTAAGATATGGTATTAAGAAAACAGTACCCATATTAATACTTCCATCTTTAACAGCAGTAGGTACAGGTTTACTCTTTGAAGGAGCAACATACTTTCTAATGTATTTAACCCCCTTTATAATTATTTCTAATGCTCTTCTTTCTTACTTTGTATCAAAGAAAACTCATATATATTTGATACTAGGAGTACTTTCAAAGGGAATATTTTTAGTATTAGCATATAAAGTATTAATGGAATATATTGGCTTACCAACTGTATTTCTTAGCTCTAGCTATCTACAATTTGTTACAGCATTAATAGGGGTACTTACAGCTTCCACCTTATACAACCTCTCTAAAAAGAGCATATAAGTTCTTAATATATACTAACTATGTACTATGACCCACTATACATAATCTTAGTTGCACTACCTGCTTTAATATTAGCAGTAGGAACTCAGCTTTGGATTAAGATATCATATGCAAGAAATTCTAAGGTCTTACCAGGTACAGGTATAACAGGAGTACAAGCAGGAGAGATAATTAAACAGGGAGAAGGATACCCTGTTGATATTGAAATAAAGGGAGGAGCTCTCTCTGACCATTTTGACCCTACTAGAGACATTGTAAGCCTCTCTAGTGCATCTCAAAACTCATCTGTAGCAGATATAGCTGTAACAGCTCATGAGTTTGGACATGTAGATCAGAAATTTAGTGATTCACCCCTTTTTAAATTAAGAAATGGATTAGTACCAATTGTTAATATAGGGAGTAGATTAGGATATATATTAATAATTGTAGGAATACTATTTAGCATTATTCAACTCTCTGAAATTGGATTAATGCTATTTGCTTCTACTACGGTATTTGCATTAATCACTGTACCCATTGAAATAGATGCTACTAAAAGAGGTTTAGCCTTTATTAAAAAGTATAACCTAATCCAAGAAAGTAACCTCTCTGGAGCTAAATCTGTACTTAATGCTGCAGCTACAACATATGTAGCATCACTACTTACCTCCTTACTCAATCTCCTATACTGGATTATGAGAGTAAGAGGAAGGGATTAACATTTCTAAATGGATATGTATAATAGAGGAGGGAATTAATATATTTTAGCGGCTGGGTCTAATAGACTACGAGGCGAAGGTCATCGATTAATCAGCGGATGCCTTCAGGTTTATGTACAAACCTAAATGAGATAACAAATACACAAAATATCTCTAAGTACATTTCCCATATATAGAACTTAATATGTTACCACTACTAATATGTGCGGAATTTTTGGCTATACAGGAGACAGTGATGCCTCCACTATAATTCATCAAGGTTTAAAAAGATTAGAGTACAGAGGGTATGATTCTTGGGGTATTAGTATGATAAAGGGGGAAAAGATTACATGTATAAAGAGTGTAGGGCATATTCCTGAGAAGATATTGTTAAAAGAAACTGATGGTAGTATTGGGATAGGACATACTAGATGGGCTACACATGGTGGTGTAACTGTTACCAATGCTCATCCTCATTACTCTACAGATATGTCATTTGTGATTGCACAAAACGGTATTGTAGAGAATTACTCTAAATTAAGAACATTACTTGAATCAAAAGGATATATATTCAAAACAGAGGTAGATACAGAGGTAATAGTTAGATTAGTAGAGTATGAATTAAGTAAAGAAAAAGATCTAAAGAACTCATTAATTAAAGCTTTTAAGAAGTTAGAGGGTAGGAATACTGTAATACTACTAGACAGTAACCAAAATCAAATCCTCGCTATTAGGAATGGTAGTCCCTTAGTTATGGGAATTAATGGAGAAAAGATATATCTAGCATCTGATCCTCTTGCCTTTAATCAATTTACTAAAGATATTGTAGATATTAATAACGGTGAGTTAGTAGAGATTAAAGATAGTAAATGGAGTATATATGATATTAAGAATGAGAAAAGAATAGAGAGGAAGGTAAAGAGTGAGAAATTTTTAAATAGTGATGTAGACAAGGGTAAGTACGACCACTTTATGATTAAAGAGATAGTAGAACAACAACACACCATTCTTACAGCTACACAGTATACAATGGAGCAGTTAAAACCATTGATAGAGAGAATTAAAAAATCATCAACAGTGTATACCATTGGTGCAGGTACTGCAGGGTACTCTGCAGATCAAATAGCGTATTACTTAAGAAAGATATCTAATATAAAGGCTATCTCTATCAAAGCATATGAGATAGAGTCATATATTGATATATTAAGCAAAAATGATACTGTAATCGCTGTATCACAAAGTGGAGAGACAGCGGATACACTCGAGGCTTTAGAAATATTTAAAAGTAAGAGAGTATATATAGCTAGTATAATAAATATGCCTGGTTCTACACTCTCTAGAGTCTCTGATTCCTTCTTTATGTCTAATGCTGGTAGTGAGATATGTGTAGCTTCTACTAAGGTATTTACATCTCAAATATCTTTTGGATATTTGCTTTCAAAAGCATTAATAGGGGAGTATACAGATGCTAAAAAGGAACTCTCATTTATATCTTCTAAATTAGAAATGTTTTTTAGTAAAAATAATTTAAAAAATATTGAAGATATCTCAAAGCTATTAAAAAAGAAATCCCATTTCTTTATCTTAGGAAAAGGACAAAACTTTCATATAGCGCAAGAAGGTGCTTTAAAGATTAAAGAAATATCATACAAACATTTCGAGGGATTTGCTGCTGGAGAATTAAAGCATGGTGTAATAGCGTTAATAGAGAAGGGGACTCCAGTAATATCAATAATTTCAGATGATACAAATTGGAAAGATTTAATATCTGCAACCTATGAAGTTAAAGCTAGAGGAGCATTTACAATTGGAATAGGGGATAAGAGATTTAAAAAGGAAGAGTGCTTTGATAAGTATATTACGGTAGCAGATAGTAAGGAGTTAAAATCTATTAGTAATGTAATACCTTTTCAATTAATATCCTACTATCTTGCAAAAGAATTAGGGAATAGTATAGATAAGCCTAGGAACTTAGCTAAGTCTGTTACAGTAAAGTAGTTAAATATCTTTTACTAAGGAGTATCTGTATGCCTTCTTACTAAAGTCTGCTCTATACAATCCCATCTTTAGAATATTTTCTACATAGAAGGGGGTAACCTCACTATCTACTAACTTCTCTACATCATCTGGTGTCTTACTTGTTCTAATTAGTAACCAAAGTTTATCTGTTACTAACCCTGTCATAATAGCTTTAGAGGATATTAATGACTTAATATCTTGAGCAGAGAAGAAATTGTAATATGGCTTTACATCATCTTTTGTATGTTTAGGATGTGTATGTATATTAAAAAGATATTGTACTTCTAAACTCTTAGGAACATTCTTAAAATATACATCCTTTCTTTTTTCTAACTTCTCATCTATATATAACTCTTTCCTAGCATATCCCTTCTTAGTAGGATGATGAGAATACTTTACTTGAATTGAGCCTCCACTTTTTACCATTCTATCAGTACCTGTTTTAACCTCAGTAAAGAGTATTTCTCCATCTGCCCAAAATATTGAAAACGCTCTCTCTAATCCATCCTTATCTGTTCTCCTATATATCTTTATTAAATCTTTCCAGAAATCATATGGAAATGATACTGCTTGTGGGAGATTATCTTGGTATGGATATATATTAGACTTTCTTAAATCTACAATCTTTTTCCTTAACTGCTCAAAAGAGGTAGTAGATATCCTAGAACCAAATATTAAATCTAATATACTCATATTTCAGTATTATATATATTACCAACCTCCACCACCAGAGCCGCCTCCACCACCACCAGAGCTTCCTCCACCTCCAAATCCTGAGCCTCCAGAGCTCCATCCACTAGATCTATATCCTCCAGAACTACCGTAAGAGGAAGGAGGAGATGCTTTACTTCCGACTCCTGTATTAAAGCTTCCTAAGGAATTTACGAAATATATTGTATTAAAGGTAGTAAAATCTCCCTGATACCACTCAGGTGGAGTAGTATATATATCTTCAAACTGTTTAGCCCATTTCTTCTCTAATCCAAATATCATTGCATATGGTAGTAGAGCTTCAAAGACTTCAGTATACTTCTTAGGATCATTATGGAATTCTATCCTATCCTTTTCAGCAGTATTAATATACATTTTTAAACCTAAAAGATGGGCATACTTCTCATTACCTTTCTCTGTTCTAATATCTATCTTAAGAGCAAATATGAAAAGTAAAACAACAGAAATAGCTAAGCCAAACCACCAGCCAATTACTACATTAGAAATGAATATAGGTAGGGTATTAAAGAGTAAAAACATTGCAAAAAGAGATACTACAATTAATAATATCTTAATAGCCTCTTTACCACTTGATATTAAGTCCTTCTCTTTTAGATATTTCTTAGATTCAGAGAGAGCTTTAGTAGATGCCATATGGAAGTTAGTAAGCTTTTTAATTGGTACAACATCTCCATATGCAAATATACCATCTAGTAGTGTCACTATATGTTTTGTTAAACTCTTGTAATCTTTCTCATTTTTTACAAACTCATATTTTTTCTTTTCATACTCTCTAATCTTGTAATACCCCTTTATTGCCATCTCAATTAATAGGGCAGATACGTTCTTAGTTTGTTGTACATTTCTAATTAAAAGGGAACTTGATAAAGAATCCATATCTTTCTCTGGTTGATATTGAGGTATTACAGTGACATCTTTGTTTTTAAATCTCTTTTTCAAAAAACCAAATAGAAATATACCAACAGGAATAGGGAGTAGTATACCAATATTACTAAGTATTACCAGAATGATTTGCTCTTTAGTAGTATCTTCAAATGTTCCTACTGGCTGTTTAATAGCTACTGTATATCCTTCATACGGTTGTAATGTATCCTTAGGGCTTACATTAAGTACATTACCATTAACTTCAATATTACAATTTTGCCCTTTATCACCATCTGGTCCAGCAAAACAAACTATTTCTTTAATCTCTACTGGTGCAGTAAGTGTAGCTTTAGCATTCTCAATTGGTACTGCCCAACCTGGACCAATGATATTTAGATATATCTCTTCATGTTCATCAAAATATGAGATACCAGTATATTTAAGAGTATATTCAACTATATACTCATATGGTTCATTTATATATTTATCTGCATCTCCAATTCTTAATGTAATCCAACCATTCTCATCACTTCTAGAATATTTGTTGAAGACCTTTAAAGAAGGATTAGACACAGGGTAATATGTTACCTTATTAATCTTTATTTCCGTAGGTCTTCTAAATGCAGATACTTTGTATACATAGGGGAGTGTCCATTCTAATCCATGCCTTGGGATAGTGGAGGAGGGATTAAAGGTAATATTTTCTACAATCTCTATAGAGGTATCTGTATTAACAGTAATATTACTCTCAAACTTTAATATCTTCTCCTGCTCCTGAGCATCTATTGGAGTAGCACAAAGTAATATTCCAATTAGTATTAATACTGTACTAAGTTTCTTCATTCCCAAAGAATTAGAACTTAATCTCTACATTCTTTTTCTCTTCTTCAGCTGCTTCAAAGAATGGGAACTCTTTAAATCCTAATATACCTGCAACCAAGTTATTAGGAAATACTACAATCTTTGTATTGAAATCTCTAACTGTACCATTGTAAAACCTTCTAGATTTCTGAATATCATTCTCTAAATCTTTTAGGTTACCTTGTAGGTTTAAGAAGTTCTCATTAGCCTTTAACTCTGGATATGCTTCTGCAATTGCAAAGATTTTAGAAATTCCTTTTGCTAATTCTCCCTCTAATGCCATTTGATCTGAAAGAGAACCTGCACTCATTGCTTTACTTCTTAGCTCTGCTACATTCTCAAATATTGCTTTCTCATGCTTTGCGTATCCCTTTACAATCTCTACAAGATTAGGAATCATATCATATCTCTGTTTTAAGAAAGTCTCTATATCAGAGCTTGCCTCTGTTACAGTCATCTTTAATTTAACAAGAGAGTTATACAGAGTAACTAAAAAGAGTGCTATTACTCCTATAATGATTAATGGTAATGCTATTGCCCAGCTCATACATTTAAAATGTAATAAATTATTACATTAAGTATATTTAATATATTTTGAAATATCAAACCTATTTATCTCTTAACTTTTCTCTAAAGGAAAAAAGCCATATATATGATATGTCTTCGGGGTATTTCTCTAAGTAAAGCTTTTTAATTAATTCTTCATCAACATTAGGAGTTGCGTATTTAAGATTGTCTCTAACTTTCTTAATAAAGGTAATCTCTAAAATATTTCTCAATTTCGGATTCCACTCAAAAATACCTTTTCTATAGAAGGATTCGTTGAATGTATCTATTTCTAAGTCTGTACTATCTTCTGTAATATTCTCTTGCGCAATTTGATCAAGCATTACATCCAATATGGTTATCATATCTCTATCTGCTTTATTTATTAATACAATTAAATCAATCTCTTTTCCTTTCCTATGTACATACTCCGAAATGGCTGAATCGGATTGCTCAATAGCATCTGGAGAAAATGAAATTAACTCTCTATTTTCAAACTGTTCTATATCCATAGCGTATTATACCTTACTATGGGGAATATTTGAATATCTAAATACCTTACTTCTTTAGTTGAGCAAAGTATATCTTTATCCTTTGTAAGAAATGATTTAACGCTAAGAGACCCATTACTAGAGATAGTTCTACATGCCAATACATAAAGTTAAAATCTATATCCCACAAAGAGGAGAATTTATATCTAAGTATCATAAATAAACCAAAGAGTAGCCCTGGAATTAAAAGAAGTAAAAGTAAGATACTATTCCAGAATGAATTAAATTTTACTAAAGAGAATTTCTTTGAATTTCTAAAAAACAAGAAATATGGAATCCAGTATAAAGAGGTAGAAAGGAGTAGGGGTAAAATAATATTATAAGGGGTACCTGTATTAGTTGTCTCCTCCTTACTATTTTGCTTTAAATCTGAAATACTTTTTGATTCATCTACTACTACAACCTCTTCCTCTGTAATATCACCTATATAGTAGGTTTCTAATAATGAGTAGCTACTTCTCTTATGATCTATACCTAAGCCATCCTTATCCTTAAAGTCTTGGGTCATATCTCTACCACACCAATCAGTAATATCTTGGAAATTATCATGTTGAGCAATATACGGAGTTATATTAAACACCCTTTCTTCAAATACCATCCAACAATCATTTCTACTATTGTGTTCACTTACATCAGTAAGGGTATATGCATATGAAATTTGAAAAATAAAGAAAAACGAAAGCAATAGGGTAATTAAGATTTTCATTGAGCAGTATTGAATAAAATAAAAGTATTATTACTACAAAGTATATACTATTACTTTTACTTGAAAAAGAGCTAAGTTTACTTTACTATGGAATATAAATAATTTTTATATTTCAATATTTAATGAATAAATTACTAAGTGTATTACTAGTAGTAATTCTTCTTTTAGGGGGTGGAGGGTACGTATTAGCAACTGCAGCAGATGCAGCTGTACCAGGAGACTCTATGTACGCTATTGATTTAATAGCAGAGGATGTACAGAGAGCATTGACTACAGATGATTTAGCATTAGCAGAATTAGAGGAAGATATTTTACAGGAGAGAGTAGATGAAGTAGAACAGATTGTAGAGGGTGGTGTAGATGAAGAAATTGTAGATGAAGCATTACAGGAATTAACAAAGCAAACAGAGAGAGCACAGGAGAGAATAATAAAGTTAATGAGTGATGATAGTAAGTATGATGAGGCTAAGAAGGCTGAAGTAGTAAGTAGGCATATGAACTTAGTTCAAACTCAGGTACAGAAGATGACTGAGGTACAATCTCAGTATGAGAATGTCTCAGGAGAAGCTAAGAAAGGTTTTGAGGATGCTGTAGTAACCTTAGAGAACTTAGGAGTAGAAGCTACTGACGAAGGAGCAGGTAATGAGGAAAAGAATGATGAATCAGGGGACTCAGGGGATGGAATTAAGGATAGGGAGAGTAATAGTGATGAGGATACAGGTAACGATGCAAGTGGTACTGCAAATCAAACAGGTAGATAGTATATTTATCTGATATAGGGAAGGGGGAGTAATCCCCCTTTTTTATTAGTTATACCCCTGTGCTTGTTTTCTAAAGTTATCTGCATATACCTTATCTTTTTCTATTAACTCCTTATGAGTTCCTTCCTCAATTATCTTTCCATCTCTAACAACAATTATCCTATCTGCGTTTCTTACAGTAGAGAATCTATGAGAGATAATCATAACCGTCTTATTATCAAAGAAATTGTATATTCTATTAAATATTCTATACTCAGCATCAGCATCTATAGCAGAGGTTGGTTCATCAAAGATTGCAAATGGAGCATCTCTATAAAAGAATCTTGCTATCGCTATTTTTTGTTGTTGACCTTTACTAGGTTTAATACCTCCCTTATACTTTTCACTCATCACAGTCTGGTATCCTCTTTTATATTTTTTTATAAAATCATGAGCATCTGCGTTTTTAGAAGATTGAATTATTCTTTTTCTATCTATCTTCTTTATAGATTTTCCAATATATATATTCTCTTCAACAGTTAGACTATCGTAAAAGTTAAAGTCTTGGAATAATACACCAACATTTTTATACCAATCATTAATAGAAAGCTCCTTAAGATTTATTCCATTTATTAATATCTCTCCTTTTTGGGGATCATATATTCTACAAAGAAGCTTTACTAATGTTGATTTCCCTGCACCATTTTCTCCTACTATAGCTATCTTCTCTCTACTTTCAATCTTCAAAGAAAAATCCTCAAATATATTCCTCTTATTATTAGGGTAGTGGAATGAAATATTTTTTATCTCAATACTTGGAGGGGTAACTAATCTATCTAATCTAATATCTCCATCTTCAACAACAGGCTTTAAATTAAAAAATTCATATACTTCTTTTTCTTTCATAATCAAATCCGTAAACATAACTAACTCAACAGATAACCATGAGACACCACTATAAAAATTATTGATTGCACTAACATAGAAAGTCGTTTCTCCAATTGAAATCTCTTTTTTAATGGCCATCAAAAATACCTGTATAGAACCACCAAGTACAACAAATAGATTTAAGAAATCCACACCAAAGGTTGTTAATGTATCAGCCTTTAATATTTTCTTGTATCCCTTAATATAGTAATCAAAGAAGTCCTTAAACTTACTATCTAAAAATCTGTAAGCACCTACAAGTGAAATCTCATCTATTGCTTGACCATCAGAAAGTGCCCCCCTAACAGCCCAAGCCTTTCTCCTCTCTTGAGTATTTTTTTCAGATGTCTGCCAATCAAAATCTTTCTTAAAGTAGTATCTACTCTGTAGATATGCAATGACTGCTAGAAACAAAATAGCGAATCCTATCCATATTGAAAAATTGAATACAATTAGGGCACCTGCAATTAATTGAGCTGCAGCAGCAAAAATTCTAACAATATTCCTATTAACATCTAATAGACCTGACAACCAGTCATGTGTTACCTGCCTTTTATTCGATACACTAGGTAATTGATTTGTTTGAACACCAAGCATTGTAATTTTGGCATACTCTATCTGTGATAGATATGATTGAGAAACCCTTCTTTGAAATCTGTTCATGTATCCATCAAGATTTGTCGATATGATAGAAAAGAGTTGTACAACACCAAGTAGAGCAACTAATGGCAAGATACCCTCTAAGTTTGCATTAGGAGAATCTATTATAGAAATGAGAGAGTCAATAATCCTTGCAACGATATATGTATTAATCAATCCATTTAAGCTTCTGTAAGTCGTAGTAAAGAAAGTTCCAACTGTTACAAATGGAGACATTGCCCAGTTAATCTTAAGTGCCCATACGGAGATATTTATATAATCTTTAAAGGACAAATGTTTTTTCTTCGACATATATATAAAGCTTAATTAAACCTCACATTCTAACAAATAAAACTG
>JAVEVH010000020.1:0-12184 GCA_034005145.1 Candidatus Dojkabacteria bacterium
AACGCCCTATCCTTAGCTTCTTCCCATGTTGTTTTAGAGTCTTGTAAAGAGTTAAGTAGTGTTAAACTACCAATATTACTTGTACATATGATAATGCTGTGGGTGAAGTCTACTACTTCTCCTAAAGTACTAGTTAGTCTCCCTTCATCAAATATCTGTAAGAAGAGATCTAATATCTGAGGATGGGCTTTCTCTATTTCATCAAACAGTACTACGGTATATGGATTACTCTTAATCCTATCTATTAGTGATATTGAGGTTTGACCTAATATACTGCTTTCGGAATTTCCTCCTAAGAATTTCTCTACACTACTAATTTCTTTGTATTCAGACATATCTACTCTAATCATGTTAGAGATATCTCCAAAATATTCATCTGCTACTACCTTTGCTACATGAGTTTTACCCACTCCTGTAGGACCCATAAACAGAAATGCCCCTATTGGTTTGTTAGGATTCCTAATATCGGTATGTGCCCTCTTAAGAGCCTCTACAAGAGCTTGTATGGCACTATCCTGCCCTATCACTCTAGCCCTCATACTCTCTTCTAACTTCATCAGTTTTGTACTCTCTTGTGCATTAACACTACCAATGGATATTCCTTTTTGATTAGACAATACCTTGGATACATGTTCTTCAGTTAGTAGTGATACACCACTACTTTGAGCCCATGAGCATGCTGACTCTAAAAGTTGTACAGCACTACTTGGTAATTTCCTCTCTTTTGTATATCTTTGTGCTAACTCTACGGTACTAATTAATGCAGGAAAGGTAATATATATACCGAAGTTTTTCTCTAACTCAGATATTTTAGTTTCTAATATCTGTAATGCATCATCTGCAGATATCTCATTAATCTCTATATTTGAAAAAGATTGTCTTAGTGATTCACTACTATAGAAATATTTCTTGTAATCAGAGTAATTTACTGTACCAATGATTGGGAAACTACTATTTAATATATATGGTAGTAATATTCCAGCAAGTGAGTGACCACTCTCTCCTGCTTTAGCTGGTATTAACTCTTGCATCTCATCTATGAAGAGGATTACATCTCCTGCGTTCTCTAACTCTTTCATAGCTTTTTCTATTAGTAATTCAATATTCTTTTCTTTAGAAGAGTGAGCTATTAATCCATTTATATCAAATTGTAATATTCTCTTGTCTCTTAACTGTTGTGGTACATCCCCCCTATTAATCTTTTGTGCAATACCCAGCATTATACTAGACTTACCTACACCAGGTTCTCCAATTAGTAATGCATTCCTATTTGAAATCTTCCCTAATACAGATACTAAATTCTCTATCTCATCATCATGTCCAATACCATATATATCTCTGTCTTTTAAGATATGCTCATTAATATTTTTAGTAAAGTTGTTTAATATGAAGGTATATCCATATACCCATGACTCCGCTATTCCCCCTTTTCTAAAGTAAGGGATATTTGGATTAAAGTAACTAAGACTTCTCTTCTTCTCAAGCTCATATGATTGGAATCTAACTACCTCTCTTAGTATATCTATGGAAGAGTTTTGAGAGAGTAAGATTTTACTTAGTACAGGAAATACATTAAAGAGTGCTAGTAGTAAGTGTTTAGGTTGGATTTCTAAAGAGGATGTTAAAAGAGATTCATTTAAAGCATATATTATGAAACTTCTAATGGTAGTAGATTGATACTCAGGTAAGGTACCCTGTGTTACATCATTTTTTTCTAATATCTCATTATCAATCACTATATTAGCTCTTCTAAAGATCTCTTGTATTTCAGGATATACTACTAACTCTTCTAATACCCTCGCAGTATTAATACTGTCATTTTTAGTATGTCTACATATTAAATCTAAGGTGAATTCATTTACAAAATTAATAGCTTCTAGGTGTGCATATCTACCAAATTTAAAACCACTATTTCTAATTTCTTCTAAATCATTTAGAGGTATTTTTTCTGCTTTAGGTAATCTAACAGGATGGCTTTTATCCTTGTAGTAATCATGCCAGAGTACAAAGACAGAAAAGATTGATAACCCAAAGAGAAGATCAGATATATTACTATCTAAGAAATCTTTTAAGATCTCGATTGAATCAAATATTCCTATCTGTCTTAGAAGGTATCCAAACGCTATTAGTAAGCCAGGTATTAACAATACATTAGCTAACAGCCTTACGGTGTCGTAATATTTTGTATATTTGGAGAAATTAGCTAATACATTAGATATTTGAGGCGTAGATATGGTAAAGAATTGGTCTCTTGTAATCAAAAAAAGAGCATCTGATTCCTTAGTAAGTATGGGTAATGTCTTATCTACTAACCCAAAGGTATTACTATCTTTTGAATGATACCCTATTACCGTTCTATTTTGCCAACCGTAATCTATTGCCATATATTAAAGTGTTAATATTGATCTAAGAATGAAAAAGAGAGATGCTGGGGGTAGTAGTAACCAAACAAATATTAGTATTAAGTAGAAAGTACAAAGTATTAAATATGTAATTATCCCTACTGGTAAGTACATTACCTTTATTAATATCCCAAATACATACCCTATGAATGTATGGTCTCTATGCCATGGTGTGAAAAAATTTCGCAGAAGTATGGATATACTCATATTATCATCAACTAGAGTAGCAACTCTTACTAACATTCTTAAATGCCAGAGAGTCATTCTAATATACCACCAAGTAAGGAATTCCTTTATCGAATATATCGCAATACTTAAGGTGCTATCAACTTTACTTTCATTGAGAATTTGTTGTCCTCCACTACTTGTTAATATATTTTTTTGTGTCATATCTTAGGCAGTAATTCACACTAAGTTTATTGTAAATCCAATATTTTTTCAAGATTAGAAAGGTATGGTAGAATCCAGGGTATGAATATATATACAAAGATGAAAAAACCAATACTTTCACTAGCCCCTATGGAGGATGTAACAGACAGTGTATTTAGGCAAGTAGTTAGTACTGTAGCTCGACCTACTCTCTTTTATACTGAGTTTGTTAATGTAGAGGGTTTAAATTCAAAAGGTAAGGAAAAGGTAATACATAGGTTGGAGTATGACAAAGAAGAGAAACCCATTGTAGCGCAACTTTGGGGTATTACTCCGCAAAATTTCTTTAAGGCAGCTAAGCTAGTTAAAAGGTTAGGATTTGATGGGGTGGATATAAATATGGGGTGTTCTGTTAAAAAGGTAGTACAGAAAAATGCAGGTAGTGGTTTAATGAGAGAAGAGAGAGGAAGGGTGAAAGAAATAATAGAGGCTGTAAGAGAGGGTAGTAAGGGATTACCAATATCTGTTAAAACAAGATTAGGATGGGATGAGTATGATATGGATTGGATTAAGTTCTTACTTGAACAAGATTTAGATGTACTCACTATTCATGGTAGAACTGCTAGAGGTAAGGGTTGTTTAATTGCGAATTGGGAGAAGATATTAGAGTGTGTAGATATGAGAGATGATATGAAAAAAGATACCTTAATATTTGGTAATGGAGATATACAATCATTAAAACAGGCTAAAGAGTATTACAAGAAATACAGAGTAGATGGAGTAATGATTGGTAGAGCGGTGATTAATAACCCGTGGTTTTTTACAGGTAGAGAGGATATATCACAAAAAGAGAGATATATACTCTTTAAAAAACATTTAGAACTTTTTGAATCAGTATGGGGCGATAGTAAGAATTTCTCCCAATTAAAGAAATTCTTTAGAGCATATATATATGGATTTGATGGAGCAAATGAAATTAGACAATCCTTTATGGAGTGTAACAGTGTTGAAGAAACGTTAGATTTACTAAAAAGCCTCTCTCCCAACCGTTAGGAAGTGAAGAGAGGGACCTTAGGTCTAGGATAGAGGACTTGCACCTCATTAAAAAGGGTCCTATCCCCTTTGTATCCTACATAATGAGTTTATAAGAATTTTACAAAAGAGTCTACTTAACATTCTTGAGATTTAATCTAGTAAACATATCCTTACTATCAGTATCTTTACTTTGGCTCTGGTTTGTATATTTAGGTAATGATACTGAGAATATACTCCCCTTCCCTACTTCACTTTGTACATCTACTCTACCACCCATTTTCCTAGTTAAACCGAATGTAACAAAGAGTCCTAAACCTGTTCCTCCTGGTCTTACAATATTAAAATTATCTCCATTATTTGAAGGTATATATGTTTTAGTTCTATAGAATTTTTTACCTAATTTAGGTATATCACTCTTTTCTATACCTCTTCCTGTATCTTTAATCATTACCTTAATATGTTTACCTTCTTCTTTTATATCTACTGTTACACTACCCTTTTGGGTATATCTTACTGCATTACTAATTAAGTTATTAAATATCTCTGCTACTCTAGCATGATCAGCAAAAATAAAGTGTGTATCTGGTTTAATATTATTTATTAATTTAATACCTTTTTCTTCTGCAATTGCTTCTTCAGCATGTAATGCCATATCTATTTCTTTAAATACATCTACTTTCTCTGGATTAATTTCTACCTTATCTCCTGCTAACTTAGCACTAGTTAGTAAGGTATTAATTAATTTGATTTCTGTCTCAACAGCATCTTTAATTCTATTTACATATTTAAGGAAGCTTTCCCTATCGTTAGGTATCTTCTCTGTAAACTTATCAAGAAAATCGACATTAAGTTTAACCACAGTAGCAGGTGTTCTTAACTCATGTCCCATTATATCTATCATATCGTTTTCTTTTCTTCTTGCTTCTTCTAACTCTTTTACCTTAAGTTTAAGCTCTTTAGTTTGGATATCTACCTTAGATTGTAATGATTGATTTAAATCTTCCACCTCTTTATATATTAGGGCTCTTGAGATGGATACTGATAAAGAGTTATACAGTAACTCTAATGCTTTATAGTCAGATTCGTTTAAGATTTTTGGAGAGTTTCTAATATATACAAGTCCAATTAGGCTTTTTTGGTTTGCAAGAGGTATTATTATATCTATACCTTCGGCTTGAAAGAAAGAAAATAGCTCTGCTGTAATTTCTTTGTTATTTTCTTTATCAAAGTATGATTCTATTAAGATTTCTCTATTAATTATGGGGGTCCTTTTTCGTAATGCCCACCATGTAGATATTTTTTTCTCAATTATAATTTGTTCCTTTCTATTGAATATTTTTACCTCGACAGATGTTGTTTGTAGTAATTCAGAGAGTTTTTTCTTTAAATCAGAAGAGAGCTCTTGAACAGAAAGTTTCATTGTAGAGTCTTCAATAAATTGGGTTATTTTCGCTTGAAGTAATCTCCGATTCTTTGCATAGGTGTTTTGGAACCTATTATTAATCCATATGATAGTTGTTATAACAAGGAACCCTGATAGAAACTGTCCTACCAAATTTAAATCTAAACGAATTACGTCAGTAAGAGATATTATTACGATTAAGATGATTGCTGATACAACTAACCCTCCTAATTTAACTATTTCCTCCTGAATGTCTAATACTGCTACTTTTACCCAAAGACTTTTGTTAATTATGAAAAGAAGAAGTGAAAGAGAAAGGAACATAAAGGGGCTATATATTGATAAACCTTGTAATGGTAGAACAAGTAATCCAAGTATCATAGAAAAGTAGACAAAAAAGAGGGTAGCTAGTAAAGAAGAGATCTGCTTTTTCTGAGTTTTAGTATATGAACTCTTATTTCTACTCCAGAAAGAAATTATAAAGACGAGTATAAAGACTGCGAGAGACATTACAACATAATAAAGGGATCCGGGTGAGAAATCCGCAGGATTATCTTCTAATACTCTAAAATTTTGGATATTAGCACTACTATTCATTAGTATCAAACTAATAATAGTAAAGGTCCAGGTTAAATAACTTATTAAACTAAAAAGGTTATACCTTTGTTGTTTATAAATAGTTCTTGGGAAATTTCTAAAAATCTGTAATAGGGAGTTTAAGATATTGATTGGAAAGAGTATTGAAGCTCTTGCAAAGAATATTGCTATTTCTGGAGTCTTAATAATATCTGATGCGGCATTAGAGACTACCCATCCTGTGATAGATAGAAACAGATAGATATATAGGAGCTTCTCCTTTGAAGAAAACCTTTTTCCAATATTAAAGAATGTTTTTACATTCAGCAATAAAGTGAAAAATATAAAAAGATAAACTATATAAAGATTAAGCATATTTTTTATTACTGTTTACTATCTTAGGGAATTCCCTCATATGGAAATTCTCATATACGAAGGTGTATGCCCCTGTATTCTCAATTAAAAGATAGTCTCCAATTTCTAAATCTCTAGGCAGTAGACACCTCTTCTTTATAATATCATATCCATCACATGATATCCCAGCTACTTTATAGTATTTTAGTTTTTCTCTTGTTTTACCATTCTTTAAAGCTCTAATACCGTATTCAAAATGTTCTAAGGGTTCTATTATTCCATTAAACACACTTGTATCTACAACTATGAGTGGTGGTTTCTTATACTCTTTTATATTGACTACCTTTGTTATTAAATCTGTAGTATTTGCTGATAGGGCTCTACCTGGTTCTATTATTACCTCTTTTATATATTTATTCTTTTGTCTAAAAACTCTTATCTGTTCACAGATTTTCTCTATGTAATATGTACTATCTTTGATTTCTTTACTATATCTTGCAGGTATACCTCCACCTATATTGAGTATGGAAAGTTTAATACCGTGTTTTAATGACTCATTAATAAATATCTGTGCTCCTGTTAAAGCTTTCCTCCAAGATACAATTGAGTTGTTTTGAGATCCTACATGAAATGTAACACCTGCTAATGGCCATTTATGTAGTTGTGCTTTTCTAATTATCTTTTTTGAATATGAAGGATCCATACCAAACTTTACAGAAAGGTTGAATGCTGCATCTTCATTATATGCTGTTATCCTAGCTATTAGTAATGGTTTCTTTGCATTCCTTATTATCTTTACTGCCTCTACTTCACTATCAAAAGCATACATTCTTACTCCAAGTCGACTTGCTTTCTTAATATCTTTTGCTAATTTAGTTGGTGCTGAGAAAGATATTTTAGAAGAGTCTGCTCCCAGAGATATTAAGTAATCTAATTCCTCTATTGAGGCAACATCAAACCCGTAATTTGCATTAATAAAGGATTTGACTAATGGGAGATGATTATTAGACTTAATAGCATAATATACATCTATATTACATTTTTTAAATATATCAAACTTACTAATATTTTCATTAGTTTTTTCTTGATTGTATACGTATATTGGAGTTTTAATATTATTAGTTTTCACTTTTGACCTTAAAGATATAAATTATTGCACTATCTTGATTGTAGTGTTTTATTGTCTTTTCAATAGTTCTACCTTGAAATGCCTTTTGAAGAATTCTATCCATAAATTGAGAATTTCTATCACTATTTTGAATAGAGGTACCGGGTTTTGTCATATATATGATTTGTTCGGGTAAATCATCTTTGTATTTCTCAAAATACTCTTTAAAGGAGGTAAGAATAAAACCAGCCTGACCGCTAATATTTTCTCTTAAGTTTACTACTTCTCCAAAGTATACAGATTTCTTCTCTTCAATATTCTCTTTAAAATCTTCTTTTTCTTCTCTCTTAAGGTAGTATCCAACCTCATCTAATAGTTGGTCAGATACAGAGCCATTTTCGGGTAAGTAATTTACTAATCTAACGATAGCATCTGAATTTGCCATGTCTTCTTTACTCATCTTCTCCCCGTCTGATAGTCTAAATAGGGAGCCATTACTTCTTACTAGTAGTACAGCTTCCTTGTTATCTACTGCAGATGAATATGCATTTATGATATTTGCTAATGGATACTTTGTTTTAATATTTATCCCATCAAAAAGTATTTCTTGTTCACTGTTATTACCCTTAATCTCGATATCTTGTGGTCTTTGCAAAACATTAACAAGAAAATCAGTTAATTGATTTAAATCATTTGGATTAAAACTTGAACTATCTCCTACTTCCCACTTTTCATTGTAAGGGGGATTTGAAAATGCAGTAATATATACTCCTGCTGCTGCTGCAATTGAGGGAATATCCTCTTGTGTATATAGAGCACTATTTATCGCCTCTAACTGACTCTCTTGTTCATTTATATTTTTTGATTCCTCAGGTATTATCATGTCCATTTCCTTGGGCTTATAAGTTTAATTTTACATCAATATGAAATATTCTTCTACTTTCTCTTTTTTAAATCAGTTGGTTTTACAAACTTAATATCCTTTAATTCCATCTTCCTCTTCTCATTATACATATCCATTATAAACTCTGGTGCATCCTCAAGTGATGCTATATGTATATTTAAGAATTTCTCATCTAATTGTATAGGGATTATATATATAGCGAAGGTTGTTGATTCTATAATGTAAAGTTTTTGATTTTTTTGAAAAAGTTTCTTTTCAAATTTAATACCAGAAAAATCACACATTTGAGCAAATATATCTATATCTTTAACAGGGATATGCTTAAAGGTAGGGTTTTCTATTAGTGTGGGGAGTTCTTTAGGAAGGTTTTTATTTACCTCCAAAGTATTAATATATTTATCTAGATCATTAATATCTATATCATCTACAAGATCAGTGTAAGAAATAGAAGAATCAGCTTCTCCACTAAACATATCCAAAATATTCTTATTTATTGTATCAATGGAGCTTTGTTCACTCTCTCCGGTTGATTCATTGTAATCGTATACCATATTCTATAGTTAGAATAATAGATTAATAAGGTATATTATACAGGAAATTGTATTACTATGGGTAGTGTCTTACTCTAAAGCATTCTCTTTTAACCATTTCCCAACATCATTCCATAGTCCATTCTGAGGTATTCTCATTTTATTTTCATTCTCACACTGTGCTATAGTCTTACCATCTTCTCTGAATGAGACTACCTGATCTAATGGTGTTGCTTTTCCCTCTGCTTTGTTAACGAAGAATCCTTTTGTATCAGAAATAAAGGTTTTAATATTATCTTTATCAATATATGTAACACACTCTCTTAGTATTATTTCCCTGTTCTCTTTACCTTTCATTAGATTAAGAAAATCCTTAGAAGTAAACCATTTATTTACAAAATGCATATATGGACCAGGAAAACCATTTAATGAGGGAATTATCCAACTAGCATCACTAACAATTAAGGGTTTCTGTACTTTTTCAAATGCTTGTTGAGCTTTCATTTTAGATATCTCAGTAATATCTTCAGTTTGAGGCTCTACTATACCCTCAACCTTTAATCCTTCTATTTCTATATTAAAGGGTTTCAATAATCTATTTGCGGTATCTATTTTATTTTGATTAGAGGTAATGTAAAGAATCGTATTCATATTTATTATTTATTTAAATAAGTAAGAACATCTTTAAGGATCTGTTTATCTTTTTGTGTAATCCTTAATCTTAAAGCTTGTTTAATAGTAAAGGCTTTTATTCCACCCCTTTTATGTATATTTAAAACTTCTATATCAGGAGCTTTGGCAATATACATATGATATGTTAGTTCTAAATCAGGTTTATTAGTAGGAACAAAGGTATATTTCTTAAAGTATGAATATCTTTTTATATCATATCCTATCTCTTCCCTTATTTCTCTTTTCATAGCCTGTTTATGTGTTTCTCCTTTCTCTATAGAGCCTCCAAAAAAACTCCAGTGTTCACCATGTTTTTTAATTCTTCTCCTATCTTCTAACAATACCTTATTCTTTGAGGTCAGAAATATAACTCCTGCACATGAGATTTTTTGCATATTGATATTATATCAGTAACTAACAGTTAAGAAATTTTTGAGATATAATTTAGGAATGAATTTAGAAATTGTATTAATAATTTCATTTGTTTTTATTTCCCTATTCGGAACCCTTTTACATTTTACTCACGGATGGTTTAAGAATGGTATTCTATTACATATCTTTTCTGCTATAAATGAAAGTACTTGGGAGCATATGAAATTATTAGTAGCTCCCACAGTATTTATAGGTATATTTCAGTACATTGTATTGGGTAGTGATTATCCGAATATCTTTAATAGTATTTTTATACTCCTGTTCGTTCAAATTTGTTCTATCCCCCTACTTTATGAGCCATTAAGAGTATTAGTTGATAGGGTTCATTTTATTATTACAATTATGATTTTCTATCTTTCTATTTCATTAGGAATATTCATAGAATATATATTTTTAATTAAGGGGTATATTCTTTTTGATGAGAGAATTTCACTAATTTTTATACTTCTTCTTACATTTCTATTTGGAATATTTACCTATTATCCCCCTAGAGTATCTCTTTTTAAAGATCCGAATAGTGGGAAATACGGAGAGGGAAATAGAAAATAAAAGAGAAATGGTGGGCTACACTTTCAGGCATGGAACTTAAAAGTTGTGTTACAATGTACCAATATATTTAATATTAACTTATATGAAAGGTAATCTTAGAAAGATTTTAGCTTTTGTATTTATATTTTTCCTTTTGTGGATTGCAAGACAGTATCTCTACTTATACGTAGAGTTATCATTTAGTGATTATCTTAGAACTGTATCCAGCATTGTAATTAAAATTATTTTTTGGATTTTACTTTCTTTCATCTATTCAAAAGTAGTATACAAAGAAAGTTTATTTAGAAGATTAGAATTTAAAAACAATAAAAAGGGAATACTGTATGCATTAACATTTGGTTTGTTACTTCTATCTCTTAATTTAGCTTACAACTACATATCTAAAGGAACTCTATTTGATTTTAATATTAGCTTAAGAGGATTTGTTAGTGCCGTTGTATTTGCTCCAATTATTGAAGAGATTGTCTTTAGAGGATTAATTTTAAATAAATTAAAATTATCTATACCTTTCTTTTGGGCAAACTTATTAACAGCGGTCTTATTTGTCCTTATTCATCTTCCTGGATGGTTGATATGGGGAGATGGTATCTCTTTGGAAAACTCTTTATCAATTCTTCTTGTTAGTTTTATCTGGGGATATATGTATAAAAAGAGTAATTCATTTCTGTCCCCTGTTTTAGGACATGCACTTAATAATTTTATCTCTATGATTGTATAGGGAATGGTGGGATACACTTTTATGCATGGAACTTAAGAAAAAAGTTTCACTAATACTTCTTCTTTATAGAAATACCTTTCAGTAGTTTCTCTATTTTTGGAATTATAAAATAATTAAATACTGATACCATTGAACCCAATATTATTGCCCCTATTCCCCACTCTATAATTCCAGGTAAAAACAATGTATTAAATGCATATGCAATATTCTCTTTTGTAAATACAAATTTAATATTCTCAAAATGAGGAAGTCCAACGAAGAAAAGAAGAAAAATATAATGAAGGTAATATGATATAACGGATATTAAATAAGCAAGGATGGTAGCTAGTAATAGTGTTTTTAAAGTATATAAAGATTTTTTCTTAAGAAGATAGAGTACATAAGTACTAAGTATGTACCAAGGTAACAGCATGTATATAAAAAGAGGCACTAAAAGAAATGGATTATTACTATTACCGAATATTCTACTAAAGAGTGGAGATATTGTATTTTGATAATGAAAGTCAAGAACTCCAAAGACAAAAGATATTAAAAGAAGTGTTAAAATTTCTTTTCTTTTTAAATTCATGACAAGATTATATCATATCTGTGAAAATGGTGGGATACACTTTTAGGCATGGAACTTAAAAAGTCTATCACATTGTATATAAATCTGTAGGTCGTCGGACTTGCACCGCTAGATTGCTAAACGCCCCACCTTATCTTCGCCTTTTACAGCGTATAAGCAGGGACTCGCAATGTGAGCTTCTACCAACTCACAACCGACCTACATAATAAAGTGAAGAGAGGAGTTTCTGTTTAAAAACAATGTGAAGACTCCTCTCTTCTGGGTAAAAAGAAAACTAAGTAGATTCTCCAAAACGAACATTGTCGTCATGGGTATTGTCATCCTGATCCGTATGATGTGCATTTTTTACTTCAAACCAGTTTGACCCGACTCCACCAAGACCTGTATCTTTATAATCTACACTCCAGCGATTATTGGTTTTGGGGTCATAGGTGGTGCTGTGCTTCCAGCCATCTTTATCTTCTCGTTCAACGGTTTTGCGATCTTTGGGACCCATGGTAATCTCCTTTCTTTGGACCCAGTTTTGAAAGAACGTAGCATAGCTACTTCAACACTTTATTGTATA
>JAVEVH010000002.1:0-1566 GCA_034005145.1 Candidatus Dojkabacteria bacterium
TGTATATGTATCTTACTATTAGGAAGTGCAAACCTCTTACCTTTTGTACCGTGAGTTAAAAGGAATGAACCCATAGATGCTGCTAAACCAACAGCTATTGTAGATACGTCGCACTTAATGTAATTCATAGTATCTAGTATTGCCATACCAGCATTAATTACTCCCCCAGGGGAATTAATAAACATTTGTATATCTTCATCAGGATTCTCTTTTTCTAAAAAGAGTAACTGTGCTATTACAGTATTAGCCATATTTGTTTCGATAACGTCACCAACAAATATAATTCTGTCTTTAAGTAAACGGGAATATATATCATATGCTCTATCCCCTTCTCTCTCTTTTTCAATAACGGTAGGAATTAGAAATGACATATTTAAATATTTAGATCTTAATTATGACTATCTAAAGAATCTTTACCAAGTACTTCCTCAATAAATGCCCTAAATGCTTTCTCTTTTCTCTCTACCCCTCTTACATACTCTTTCCATTCATCATTATTAAATATGGAAGGATCTGCATCTGGTTGATTCTTTTTAACATCCTCTATCTTTTTATTTAACTCTTCATCTGTAACCTTTACATCCTTAGTATCAGCGTATAGGTTTAGAAATACATCTGCTTGTATAGCTTCTTTTGCATCTAGTAACCATAGCTCTCTCATTTTCTCTATAGTGATATTATTTGCTTTAAGGAAATCCTCTATCTTTATACTCTTACTCTTCATATCTTCATTAAAGTATCTTTCTCTCTCTCTTGCTTCAAAATCAATAGCTGGTTGAGGTACATCTATTTTAGAAAGCTCTATAGCTGTCTTTAATGCTTGATCTTGTAATTGATGTAATTGGGTATGTTCTTTCTGAATCTGTAAAGACTCTTTAATCTTAGCTCTTAACGTCTCTATAGTATCGATTTTTTCATCACCCAGAAGCTTACCGATCTCTTTCGCCCATTTATCATTTATTTCTTTCTCTTTTGTCTTTTGACTACCCTTTAAATCCTCTATTACCATATCTATCTCTTTTTCGTCTATTGATACTTTCTCTTTCTTAACCTTAACCTTTTTCATATCCCCTAATTTAAACTTAGGCATACTGGTTACTGTTAATACGAATGTTATATCTATATCTTCTAATATCTTTGGTATCTCTTTATACTCAGGAGGTGCAATAGGGACAATCTTTTCTTTTGAGATCGCCGTATTAATATACATAGGGGCTAGTTTTTCAAATGTTTCGAACTTCACCATCTCTCTTACTTGGTCACTTACCATATTAGTTGGTACTTTACCTTTTCTAAATCCTTTTATATCTAAATCCTTAGAGTAATCTTTTAGTAAAAGATCATATGACTGTTTAAAACTTTTATAAGGGATTGTGATACTAAATTCAGTTGTAAACTCATTAATATCTTTTTTTGTATACATATCGTCCATGAGAAATGCTTATGAAATTTAAGAAGTATTGTATTTTAAGTGTTTTTGTATAATTTGTCTAGTTTACCCACTATTACTAACCTTTGATCTGCTGTCCAAAGAGGTGTACATGTTATTAAGGTTATCCTGTAATC
>JAVEVH010000002.1:1666-8970 GCA_034005145.1 Candidatus Dojkabacteria bacterium
CTTTCATACCCCTATTGTATCAATATTTAATATATCTTGCACTATTAATCATTTTGTTTTATGCTATGGTATACTAAGTATATAAATTATAATATAGGTTAGAGTGGCAAAAAATAGTAATATAAAAAATTCTGCTCAACAAGAAGATAGTATGAAGAGTAAGGTTGAAATAAAGCAGCCTTTACCCCAAAGTCAAGAGAAAATTTCAAGACTTGTAGGTTCAGTATTCATTGGTTTAGGAATACTCCTAGTTGCTTTTGGTATTTTCTCATATATTAAATATAGAGAGGAACCCCTTTTAGATCCTGAATTAGAAGCTCCCATATTAGGAGAGATTACTACCATTACCAATGGTGATACCATAATGGTAAAGGGAGATGCAGAGGGTTTTGATACTGTATTTATATATGTTAATGAGGAAAAGGTTGGTGAAGCAAAGGTAGATGATGAATCTAAATATTCATTTGAATATACAGCTGAGGAAGAGGGAGATTACTCTGTTTCAATTGCAGGTGTTAAGGGATTCCCTAATAGATATATTAGTGGAATGTCTGATACTGTGATTTCTAAAGTAGATAGAACAGGACCAGAGGAGGAGAGTGTAACTTTGAAATATGGACCTGAGACTAATAAGGATACTTTCATACTTGTAGGTACAACAGAGGCAAATGCATCTGTTGAGGTTAAAAGAGGTACAGAGAGTTTTGATGGATTAGCAGATAAGGATGGAGAGTTTAGAATAGAGGGTATTTCTTTAGATGAGGGTAAGAATGTTTTCTCAGTATATATAAAAGATGTAGCTGGTAATCAAACTCTTTTAGATGAGAAGGTAAGAATATCTTACTCACCAACAGGAAGTGTAAATGGTGATGCGGTTGTAGATGAGAATATACCTCAAGCATCTGGTACATTTGATGAGATATTTGGGAACAATTTAATGATGTTCTTTGGATTGATAGCGTTAGTAGCATTTGGTACTAGCTCTACAGTTGTATATCTTAAGAACAAGAGATAGGACTTTTTTAAAGAGTAAATGAGAAGAGGAGGTATATACCTCCTCTTTTTTGTATAATGGGAGATATGAAAAAAATATATATCATTTTACTACTGTTAGTAATGGTTCCCTTGGGTGTAGTTTTTGCTCAAGAAGAAGTCTCTTATGAGGGTATTGTAAAAAGTTTTGAAGAAGTCCCCTGCTCTGAGGTCTTAAGTGAAGGGTATAACTGTTTTGAATACACTATTAATATACCTGAATTAGATATAGAGCAAAGGAGTGCTCCCCTACTCTCTGAAACAGAAGACCCGAAATTTAAAGAAGGAGACAGAGTATATATTACTTCTGTAATAGATGAATTTGGGAATGAGGCTTGGAGTATAACGGGGTATGTAAGGGGTAACTCTATGTTACTACTATTACTAATATTTTCTGTATTAGCTATATTAGTTGGAAGAAGGCAAGGGTTAGGCTCTTTAGTAAGTTTAGGATTAACGCTTCTAATACTATACCTATGGGCAATACCAAAGATTTTAAATGGTGCGGATATAATGATTATTGGTATTATGACAGTACTCTTTACTCTCGTAATCATTATGTATGTATCCCATGGCTTTAATATGAAAAGTACAGTAGCTGTAATCTCTACCATTATCGGGATATTAATAGTTGGTATATTTGCTAAAATATTTTCTACCCTTACTCATGTAGATGGTTCTGGAAGTGAAGAGGCTTTCCTACTACTAAGTCAAACAGATGGTGCTATAGATTTAAGTGGTGTATTTTTCATTAGTATATTGATTGGTGCAATGGGTGTACTAGATGATGTTGTAATGAGTCAGGTCTCAGCAATACAAGAGCTCTATCATGCTAACAAGGATTTGAATACTCTACAGCTCTACTCTAAAGCTATGAATATTGGAAGAGATCATATCTCCTCTATGGTAAATACCCTCTTTATTGCTTACGCAGGTTCGAGTTTTGCACTAGTTATGTTACTTACCTACAATAGTGGGGGTATAGGGGAAGTATTAAAAACAGATGTAATAGCTGAAGAGGTAGTTAGAACATTAACATCAAGTATAGGGATACTTCTAGTAGTACCAATATCATCAATAATAGCGGCTAAACTAATACCGTTAACAAGTAAAAAAGTTAATACTGATTAGTATATATATTTGATATAATATCTGTAGATTAATATTAAAAGTCTTAATAAATGTTAAATATGAAGATAGAGAGAAAAGATAAACAGAAAGAGTTTGTAAAAAAGGTTGAAGAGTATACTCAAGTAAAAAAAGAGAAAGAGAAACCTGCTGTAGTAATAGAGTTTTCTTGGAAATTAATATTACTAGTACTCTCTGTACTAGGTATACTACTTTGGGGCCAACAGTTATTTACAATGGCCCTATTTTTGTTTATTAGTTTAGTAGTTATGTCCTCTGCTCTTCCAATTGTTAAGTGGTTTGTAAAAAAGAAAATACCTAAGGGATGGGCTGTTACAATTTCCTACTTTATCGGAATAATATTTTTACTAGCGGTAGTTTCTGTAGTAGTAATACCATTCATAGGACAGATTGATAAGTTAATAGAGAGTGTACCTCTTTGGATAAAGAGCTTACTTTTGAATTTAGAAGGATTTGGTATTGGAGAGTTTGTATTAGACTCTGCAACTATTAATAGAATAGTAACTGATTGGTTAGAGAGATTAACGTTTGTAGATAGCTTTGATAGTATTGCAAGTACTGTAGGAGGACTCTTTAGTTGGACATCAATAATATTTGCTGCAATAGTATTTTCTATCTACTTAGTAATAGATCATAACAATATATTAGATTTTGGACTTTTAAGAATTTCTTCAGATGAGAAAAGAGGTAGGGTAAAAAGGTTAGTATTAGAATTAGAATCGAAATTAGGTAGATGGTTACTTGGACAGATAATTGTAAGCTCAATAGCTGGTATTGTACTAGGTTCAGTATTAGCCCTTTTTGAAGTACCGTTTGCTCTACCCATGGGTGTATTAATAGCCTTACTTTCAACTATCCCTACTTTGGGTGCAACCTTCTCCTCTATTCCACCCCTTCTAATTGCTTTGGTTGTAAATGGGCCATTAACAGCTATAATAATTCTGTTAATATTTGTTGTATATCAGCAGATAGAAAACAATTTCATAATTCCAAGAGTAATGGGTAATGCTGTAGGAGTAAGACCAATACTTGTTCTCTTCTCAGCTATTACATTCTTAATCCTCTTTGGAGTATGGGGTGCTGTACTTGCTGTACCAATAATAGTAATAGCTAGAATATGCTATGAGTTTTACATTGACTTGCAAAAAATCCAGGCTAAAGGTAGCATTTAAATAGTTAATATTACTGCCTATACGATGTCTGAGCCGATATCAAAAATCAAAAGAGCTGTGTATTTTTGGGAAGATCATACTTTTACTAAACTTCGAGAGTCTACTGTTGGAAGAAAAGGTTTAAGCCTTTTTGAACTAAAGGATATGGATATCCCTATCCCTGATTTCTTTGTAATATCATCTTTAGTATTTGATAAGGTTGTATCACACACTCTACAAAGAGAGGCTTCTACCCTAATTGTTAAAGATAAAAACCCTGATGAGGATGCTGTTAGTAAGGCAATACTTAAGACAGAGTTTGATGATGATATATTGGAAGAGATTCTTTCTGCATATACAAGGGTTTCAGGTTTTACAGATGCGTGGGTATCTGTAAGGTCTTCAGTGGTATTTCCTTCCTCTCCAGAAGTTTCTTTTACTGGAATATTTTCAACAGAGTTAAATGTTAGAGGAGGTAAAAATCTTTTAGAATCGATAAAGAGGATATACTCATCTCTTTTTACAGATGATGTAGTCTCATATGCTTCTTCTAAGGGTATTAATTTGGCAGATGTTAAGCTTGCTGTTGTTGTACAAAAGATGGTTCAAGCAGAGGTATCAGGAGTATCATTTACTGTAGATCCAATTACACAAGATAGTGGAAGATTAAGTATTGAAGCAGTTTTTGGGTTAGGAGATAGTATTGCTTTAGGAGAATTAACACCAGATACATATCTTTTAAATAAAAAAGATTTAAGTATTTTAGAAAAGAAGATATCTCCTCAGGAATGGATGAAGATTAGGGTTTTACAAAGAGGTAATCATAGGGAGAATACTCAAAAGGTTACAATATCTAATAGCTGGAGTCATAGACAAAAGATTGAAGACAGGTACCTAAAAGAAATCGCTAAGATATCTTTAATTGTAGAGAGTAAATTAAGAAGATCTCAAAATATTGAATGGGTAATGTCTGGGGGTAAGATATGGATATTACAAAGTAAAGATCTGTATGAGAAATATACCCCATCATTAGAAGTAGTAGAGCAATCTATTAAATTTGATACATTAGGAGAGGTTTTGAAATGGAGTTTAGAGAAATATGTAGGTATAGGGATATTAGAAGAGAAGGCAGTTGAGAATGCAAAAAAGATAGTACAGAGTAATAAGCATGGATATGATACATTAACTGAGAAGTTAATAGGTGTTGCTAAAGCAAAAGTTATACAGGATAAACAGGAAGAGAGTAAGACTGAGGTAAATAGAGAAGACTTTGTAGTTAAGGGTTTAGGTGGAAGCTTTGGTATAGCTACCGGTGAGGTAGTATTAGCTACTAAGGGTAAGGATATTGCTGTAAGTAAGAATACAATCCTAGTTATTAAAGAGTTCTCCTCTGAGATGGAATCTTTAATTATTAATAGTGGTGGTGTAATACTTGAAACAGGTGGATTAACTAGTGATACCGCTATACTTTGTAGAGAGTTTGATATCCCTGCTGTTGTAGGTGCCAAAGATATATCTTCTCTTCTTAAGGATGGCCAGAAAGTTAAATTAGATGGTAATACAGGTAGTATATATATTGAGAAAGAAAGTGTAAAAACTCCAGAAGCTCAACATCCAATTGTAGAGGCATACAAAGAAGAGAAACTTTCAAGTAGTATAGATTTACTTAAGAGCCAAGAGGTAGTAGAAGAAACAGATTCTGAAGTTGTACGAATTCCTCATGATATGAATTTAGCACCTTGTGCTACTAAGGTATTCATAAATCCAACAGAGAAAGTTACTGATTTAATAGATTTAGTTGGTAACTCTCATGGTTTAGTATCTATAGATTTGGATAAAATACTCTTAGAGAATGGTCGACATCTTCTAGCATATGTAGAGGATAAGAAGTTTGTAGAATATTCAAAAGATATATCTGAAAAGATATGTAAATATGTAGACTTAGCAGAGGGTAATCAGGTAGTACTAGCTTTAGGCTCCTCTACTGTAGATAGCTTTAGATCTCTTGTAAAAGGTAAGCAATTAGAAAGTTCCGAGTTAGATGGGGATGTACATGGTTTAGCACACTACCTTGATAATAAAGAGTTACTAAGTAGGGCCCTAAAGATTGTAAGAAGAGTAAGAAATGTCTACAAGAAAAGGAATGTAGATATCGGTATATACTCTCCAATGAATGAGAAGAGTATGAAAGATTTTAAAAAGAGTTTACTAGCAGCAGGTCTAAGAAGAACAGCAACATTTAGAGTATATGGGATATTGGATAATCCTACAGATGTAATACTTGCTGATGAGATATTAGAATCTAAGATAGATGGATTAATATTAGATATGCCTAGAATAGTGAGAATGATGCAAGGATTTAAAGCAGATGACACAAAGGCAAGATATAACCTAGGGGTAAATAGCTCTCTTAAGATTGTAGATACAGTATGTGATATATCTAAATCACCATCTAAGGAAATCATAGTAATGGTAGAAGATAATGCTGATTTAGTTAAATACTGTATTAAACAGGGAGTATATGGTGTAAGCGTAATACCTAAAAGTGTTAAGAGTATTAGACAATTAGTATCCCAAGAGGAAGCAAAACTCATACTGGGTAAGAAATAGTATCAATATAGTTCCCACTATACTGTATAATATGCCATGGAAACGGATATAAAACAGACACCGATGATGGACCAGTATCTTCGTTTTAAAAAACAGTACCCAGATAAGGTAGTACTTTTTAGAATGGGAGATTTTTTTGAGACCTTCGGTGAAGATGCAAAGATAACCTCTAAGGTATTAAATATTACACTAACTGCTAGAGATAAGAGTAATAACCCTACTCCATTAGCAGGATTTCCTCATAAAGCATTAGATCAATACCTTCCCAAATTAGTAAGAGGTGGATACTGTGTAGTAATTGTAGATCAGTTAGAAGATCCTAAACTTGCTAAAGGTATTGTAAAAAGAGGAGTAACTAGAATAGTAACACCAGGTACATTAGATAGTGAAGATTCTGTAAAGAGTAATTACATATGTTCATTCTGTAAAATTAAAAATGATTTGGGAATATCTCTATGTGATATATCTACTGGTGAATTAATATGGATACAGAGTAAGTACTTACCTAAAAATATTGAGAGTGTAATATCCTCTTTCGATCCTTCAGAAATATTACTATTAGAGAGTGAAAAAGAAATTACATTCTCTACTTTGCCTGTACAGTTTTTGGGTAAAGGATTACAAAATATTAAGTACAGTGAAGAGGTAATTAAAGAGTTCTTTGAAATCTCCAATATGGAATCTTTGGGATTAGAAAGTAAAGAGGCAAGTATATGTGCCGTATCCATGATACTCAAACATATACAAGAGACTCAATTAATGGAACCAAAGCATATTAAAAAACCTAAGAGAAGGAATCTTAATAGTAATATGATATTGGATAGGGCAACCATTAGGAATTTAGAATTGGTGAGTAGCTCATACAGTAATGATATACATAACTCTTTGTTTTCAATTATTGATTTTACCTCAACACAAATGGGTAAGAGATTACTCTACTCTTGGATATTAAATCCATTGATAGAAAAAAAAGGTATAGAAGAGAGATTAAATATGATAGAGATATTTCTAAGTGATAGAGAGGTATTAAGTAGTACTAGAGAAATACTTGCCCAGGTTAGTGATATAGAGAGGATTGTAGGAAAGATTGGTTTAGGAAGAGCTAATGGTAGAGATTTAAAAGGTTTACAAATATCACTAGAACAGATCTCTAAATTAAGAAAAGTACTCTCCCCTATTCCTCAATTAGTAAAAATATTAGATGAGTACCATACTCTTTTGGTAGATTTACCAAATGAAATAGATGAATGTATTGTAGATTCTCCTCCTACATCCTTAACAGAGGGTTCCATTATTAAATCCTCTTACAATGAGAAAGTAAAAGAGTTAAGAGAGCTTTCTGGAGATAGCAAGAGTTGGATA
>JAVEVH010000002.1:9070-54050 GCA_034005145.1 Candidatus Dojkabacteria bacterium
ATAGGGAGAGGTACTAGTACATATGATGGTGTTAGTATAGCTTGGGCATTAGCAGAGTACTTAGTAAAGGAATTAAAAGCAAGAACTCTTTTTGCTACCCACTATCATGAGTTACTTAAGTTAGCAGAGAAGATTCCTAACAAAGTAAAAAATTACAATGTATTAGTAGAAGAAGATATTAATGAGGGTACTGTCATATTTCTAAGAAAGATTGTAGAGGGTGGTACAGATAGGAGTTACGGTATATATGTTGCTAAGATGGCTGGGTTACCTGAAAAAGTTATTAAAAGAGCTAATGAGATATTAGAAAGCTTTGAACAGGAACAGATGTTTACTAAAGAAACAAATCTAAGGGAAAGTAAAATATTAGATAGTAAGAATGGTAATGGACAACAGAGTGCATATCAATTCCCTCTCTTTTTAGCAAAAGAATCAGAAATAGAGAGAGAAATACAACAGATAGATACAGATAACCTTACTCCAATAGAGGCATTGAATAAGATAAATGAATGGAAGAAGAAGGTTTAAGAGTCTATAAAATATCCAAATGAGTATTTACATTTAATAATCTTTTCTCCTGTTTGATAATATATTTTTCTTCTTAATCTGTTTATATATACTACTAAACATCTCTTACATCCATTCTTCTTACAGGATTTTGAAAGATGGTTGGAAAAAGATTCTAGATTACAATACCCATTACATTCAATAAGATAATCAATAAATATGGATTCGAAGTCTGTTAAAGAGATTCTTTTCTGCCTAATATACATCTCTTTTCTAAGGGGTACTAAAATAATACCGCAATATTCCTTAATATGGCTTTCCATGTTGTCTTTTTCAACAGTTTTGTAGAATACTAGGTGTTAGTTATACTACTTTATTATTAAGGTGGAAGTATTCGTATTAATACTAGCTGTATATTACTTTTTAAAAGTTATATAGGGGCTATTCTATGATATCTTTTTAATTATATCTTCCTTCTTTATTAAGAAAGATTCTCTAGTATCCATATTTTTTAATTGAACAATACCCTTGGATTTCTCTTCTTCCCCTATTATTATTACCCAAGGTATTCTCTTTTTATTAGCATACTTAAGCTGATTACTTAACTTTGTACTAACTAATTGCATTTGAGTATTAATACCATTCTCCCTTAGATATTTAGTAATCATTGAATTCTCGTTATAAAGAGATTCATCCATTAGAGTAACAAATACCTTTATATCACTCCTTAGCTCAGGTAATAGATTGTATGTAGTTAGATAGTTTAATGTAGTTACATCGCCCCACCCTATTCCAAATGCAGGTAACTTATCTTCTCCAAATATTGAAAGAAGGTCATCATATCTTCCACCACCAAATAAAGCTCGGGGGTTTTCTTTACTACCTATATCGTATGCTTCTACTACGGTACCTGTATAGTACAGTAATCCACGCATTATATATGGGCAAAACTTAAGATTACCTATTGATAACTGTTTAGCTTTCTCAAATAGCTCTATTAATTCCTTTGCTCCTCTACAATCTATATCCTTTAGATCATCAAGAGTTAAAGTAAGAAATTTTAGAACCTTTTCTATTTGCTCTTTATCTAACCCAATCTCTTCTAGATAGAGGTTAAAATCAGTAGTGGAGAGTTTAAGGTAATTATCTATTGCTCTACCTACTTTACCTTTCAATTCTTCATCTAGTTTTAATATCTCATCAAAAAGATAATCTAAAAGATATCTATTATTTATTCTTAGTTCATAGGTATCCTTAGGAGCTTTTAATTCATCCATTACAGCATTTATATACTGCAAAACCTCTAACTCTGCCTCAATAGTTGGTACACCTAAGATATCTAAATTAAGCTGTACGAACTCTCTTGTCCTACCTCTTTGTGGTTTCTCATATCTATAATACCTTCCAATATTAAACCACCTAATTGGTAATGTCAGTTCATTTTTCTTAGCTGCAATTAATCTAGCTAAAGATGGAGTCATCTCTGGTCTTAAGGCTATCTCTCTTCCTCCCTTATCTACGAAAGAGTATAGCTGGTTATTAGCGATATCATCACCAGATTTAACTCTGTAAAGAGCAGCCTCCTCTATATATGGAGTATCATACTCTTCATACCCAAATTGTTTTGCTACCTTTTCCCATATATTAAAGAGGTAATTCCTAATATACATCTGCCCTGGATATATATCTGTAGTACCCTTATAGGGTAATTTTGATAATGTTTTATTTTTCATACACCGATTATATCATTAATCCCCTTCTGTTGAATATTAAGGGCAAATAATATATATTAAAAGGTATATGAAATATAGTATGTCAGTATCAAAATCTAAACGAAGAGTACCTAAAAGAAGAAAATCATCTTCTTTAAATAGCTATAACAGAATCAGGAAATATAATAGTAAGAATTTAAGCAAAAGCAAATTTAGTAAAAGATCTACTGGTAGTCTAAGTAATAGGTTTAATAAGACTAAGATTAAAAAGATTGCATATATCGCTATTGGTATTGTTTTCTTTCTTGGATGTTTAGCATTGATAATAGCGGGTGTATATCTAAAAAATATGCAAAACTCCCTACCCTCTCCTGATGAGTTAGTGGAGAGGACTTCAGATCAAAGTACAAAGATATATGATAGAGAAGGACTTCTTTTGTATACAGTATATGGGAACCAAAACAGAGAGTTTGTTCCTATAGAAAACATTCCAGAGCATACTAAATGGGCATTACTCGCAGCAGAGGATATAGAATTCTATCAGCATAAAGGTCTAGATTACGCAGGTATTGTAATGTCCGCAATCCAAAATGTTACTCAGGGAGAGATTGTAAGGGGTGCTAGTACCATTACTCAACAGTTAGTAAAAAATACAATCCTTTATGATGTATTGGGTGATGAAATATATCAACAGACATATACAAGAAAGATTAAAGAAATCCTTATCACTATGCAGGTAGAGCAGACCTTTACAAAGGATGAAATACTCCAGATGTATATGAATGAGATTCCATTGGGTGGTGTTAATTACGGTTTTCAAGCTGCAGCTAAGGCATATTTTGCTAAGGATGTAAGTGAACTTACATTAGCAGAGAGTGCATTAATTGCAGGTTTGATATCAAGTCCTGGTACATACTCCCCTCTTTTTGGAACTAATCCTGAATTAGCTAAGACAAGGCAAGAGTTTGTACTAGCTCAGATGTTAAAACATAAGAATTTGACTGGAGTTACTAAAGAAGAAATAGAAGAAGCTAAAGAGGAGGAATTGGTATATACCTCTACTAGAATAGATATTAAGGCACCTCACTTTGTATTCTATGTTAAACAGCTTTTAGAAGAGGAGTTTGGAGTAGATAGGGTTGAGAGAGGTGGTCTTAAAGTAACTACTTCACTTGATTACTCAATACAAGAGATAGCAGAAGAAGAGGTTGTTAATGGTATTAAAAAGAATGGATTAAAATACAAAGTAAATAATGGTGCTGCTATGGTTATGAATCCTAATACAGGAGAAATATTAGCTATGGTAGGCTCCATAGATTACTGGAATACAGATAATCCAAAGGTTGATGGTAATGTTAATATTACTACGAGTAATAGGCAGGTAGGTTCCTCTGCAAAACCATATACATACCTTGCTGCATTCTCAAGAGGTTATGGGCCATGGACATTAGCACCAGATATTAGAATGAGTTTTGGTAACTACAAACCAGATAACTGGGATAAGAAGTTTGAGGGTATTGGTACTGCTAGAAGAAACTTAGGTAGATCTAGGAACCTTCCATCAGTATATACTCTCCAATTAGCTGGTATAGATACATTACTTCAAACTACTGAGAAGTTAGGTATTACTACACTAAGAAACAAAGGGGATTATGGCTTGGCATTAGCATTAGGAGCAGGTGAGATGAAATTACTAGAGCACACTGCAGCATTTGGAGTATTTGCAAATGAAGGGGTAAGAAATGAAACTGTCTCTATTCTTAAGGTAGAAGATTCTAAGGGAAATGTATTAAAAGAATCTAAGGTAGGAGATGGTAAGCAGGTTATTGACCAAAAAGAGATATATCTTCTTAACTATATCCTTTGTGATTTAGGTGGTCATGGAGATAGGATTGGAACAGCATATTCTAGAGTTAAGGGTAGTAATGTATGTTTTAAAACAGGTACTACAGATGGTCCTAGAGATTTAACATCAGTTATGTATCACAAAAATATTGTAGTAGGTGTATGGGCAGGTAATAATGATAATACGGTTGTACCAGGAGCATGGGGTGTTTCAGTACCGCTACCAATAGCTCACGCTATTACAAATAGGTTAGCAGACAAGTATAAGCCTGAACTGTTTACAAGACCTGCAGGTATTCTTTCTACCTCTGTATGTAAAGATACAGGTGCGGTCCCTGGAGAGGGCGTAGATTGTGAGAAGGAGGCAACTGTATATATTGCTGGTAGAGCTCCACAGGTTGATAATAGGGAGAGTGTAACTGTATGTAAAGCGAATGGTTTAATTCCTTCCAATCTTACATTAGCTGAAAAGTATGGACTATTAGAAAACAAAGTATTATTGACCTTTAAATTAGAGAACAAATTACAACAGGATGCATATACTAAGTTCCTTAATGATGGAAAGGGTGCATATATATTTTCGCAACCTGAAACAGGAGTATGTCCACTTCCATTAGGAACAGATAATGCGCCTGTAATTGAAATAGATTCACCTTCTAATAATAGTAAGTACAAAAAGAGTGCAAGTATAGATATTAAAGGGGAGGTAAGATATTTAGAGAGTATATCTGAGTTCACTATCTCTATAGATGGGAATGTAATAGCTGGAGCAACATTAAATAATGGTAAGTTCGCAGTAACATACTCTCTGTCTACCTTAGCAGTAGGAGAACATACTATTACTGTATATGCCAAGGATAACTATGATAAGAGTAGTACAAAGAGTATTAAGTTTACTGTAGAAGAAGATGAGGTTTCTGTAGAGTTACCTATTGTTAAACCAGGTAATAGAACAAACAGTTAGTTTAATTCGTTTACTTTCTCCTCAATCTTACTCTTTATCTTAGAATACTCCTTGTCTGTTAATGTCTTATTCTTATGCTCTATACTTACTCTTACTGTAATATTTTTACTCTCTTTATCTTTCTGATATATATCTATACACTCTACATTCCCTTTCCTATCCTTTGTATCTATTAATTGAATTATTACACTTTCTAACTGCTCATATTTAATACTACTTGGTACTGTTAAACAAAGATCTTGAGAAATAGCTGGGTACTTAGATTCCTCTACATACTTACTCCCATTGTCTATTACCTTCTTTAACTCTTCTAAATTAATCTCTATACCAGAGGTATACTCAGGTAATTTAAAATTACTCTTAACCTCACCATCAATATCTCCCATTACTCCTAAGATACTCTCTTTACCACTCTTAATACTCTTAATTATTACTGCCCCATTCCTATTAAATGTAGGTAGTATATTTTTAATCCATATTGGTATATCTACCTGAGAGCTTTCTGATATTAATTCGTACCTCAAAGAGGAAATATTTAAAGAATTAGATATCTTTTCAAAATATTTCTTTACTTGGTAGTAAGGATTACCCTCTAAGATATTTTCTTTAGAAGAGAAGAGTAATGAAAGGTGCCAATCCTCTTTAGGTAATTCAAAACTATCTACATACCCCTTTTGATGAGGAATATTAAATTCATATATACAGAAGGTATTAATGTTCTTTTGTATATTGTACTTACCTTTTTCTAAAAGAGATGATATTAAAGATACTCTCATAAATTGTAATTGAGGAGAGAGAGAATTTTTAATATGGTATGCAATATTAGGGTCTTGTTTACTTTTCTGTATTGTATCCATACTAGTAAAACTGTATGTATCTAACTCATTACATCCAGAGTTACTTAATATATTTCTAATTAAAGTTTTTAAATATACATTACTATTCTTTCTACTAGCTCTTATATCTCTTAATGGTAATCTAGCTACAATATTTTCATATCCATATATCCTACCTATATCTTCATAGATATCTTCTGGAATATATATATCTGTTCTAAATACAGGAGCACATACTGTAATATATTCTCCATCTTCTGATTCTTCTAATATCTTGTATTCAATATTTAGTAATATATTTTTAATATCATCTTTACTAAGTACTGTACCTAAGTGGGTATTTAATTTAGAGATTGATAGGGATATATTTCTGGGTTCAGATGGATTTGGGTATGAATCTATTACACTGCTAGATACTTTACCTTCCCCTATCTCTTTTACTAACTCTATTGCTTTAAGAAGTATTGGTAAGCAGAGATTAGGATCTTGTCCTCTTGTATACCTTGTTACAGCTTCTGTGAATATACCTAATTCCATAGAGGTTCTTCTTATACTAAACTTGTCAAAGCTAGCACTCTCAATGATTATATTTTTTGTATCTTTATCAATCTCTGTATCTATACCCCCTATTACTCCAGCAATAGCGATGGGATTTGTACTATCTGCAATCACTAGATTGTTATCTGTTAACTCTACTAGATTACCATCAAGTGTATGTATTCGTTCCCCTACTCTTGCTAATCTAACAGTAATATGTGCGTTAGAATTACTACTAGGGTCATTGCTTACTACTTTGTCATAGTCAAATGCGTGTAATGGTTGTCCTGTTAGAATGGAAAGGTAATTAGTAATATCTACAATATTATTTATTGGTCTAATACCAGATTTAATTAGTATGGATTTTAACCATACTGGAGATTGTTTAACAGAAATATTTTCTAAAGATACACACATATACCTAGGACAGAGGTTGGAGGCTTCATTTGATACTGTTAATGGTAATGTACTACCTACTTCAATATCTATACTTTCTTTTTTGTACCACCCTGGAGTAATGAATGGTATGTTTTGAGCTCCTGCTATCTCCCTAGAGAGCCCTAATATACCAAAGAGGTCTCCTCGGTTTGTTAATGCCTTATTCTCTATATCAACTACTGTATCGTTTAATCCAAAATACTGTGCAAATGTACTACCTACTAGAGCATCACTATCTAATATCAATACCTTCGTATGGTCTGTTCCAATATTTAATTCTTTTTCAGAACACAACATACCATTGGAAAGAACACCTCTCATTTTAACAGCCTTTATTTTGAATTCTTCTGAAGTATTGTATGTAGAAGGTACAATATTACCAGGCTTTATATATGCTATTTTATCTCCTACACTTAAACTCTTATCCCCTGCTACTACCTGTATATTCTCAGGTTCCCCTATTGTAATATTATATATCCCTAATTTATCTGCATCAGGATGTTGTTCCTTGCTTACTATTTCTCCAATATATATACCCTCATACATCTTATAGAAATCTGTATATCCCTCTACCTCTCCTACCTTAGTGGAGAGTATATGTAAGATTTTCTCTAAATCTAAATTACAATCTGTATATTCTTTTATACTGTTAATGGGTAATTTCATATTTAAAGTTGTCTCAAGAAATTAATATCACCATCTCTTAATTTTCTAATATCTGTAATACCACTCTTTATTAAGGTTAATCTATCTAATCCTACACCCCAAGCAAACCCTGTATATTTTTGTGGATCTATACCACCTGCAGTTAATACATTAGGATGTATCATTCCACAACCCATTAATTCAATCCATCCTGTATATCCACATGTACTACATCCTACTTTCTTACAGAAAGGACAACTAATTACAAACTCAGTATCAGGTTCAGTAAATGGGAAATATGCAGGTTGTATCTTAACTTCTAAATCTGTTTCAAGGTACTGTTCTAAATACTCTTTAATGGTTGCTAACATATGACCCATTGATATACCCTCATCTACATATATCCCCTCTATTTGGTAGAAGGTATGTTCATGACTAGCGTCAGTAGCTTCATTTCTAAAACATCTACCAGGTAATACTACTCTAATTGGAGGTGGTCCTAACTTTCTAAGTGCCCTATTTTGCATAGTGGAGGTATGTGCGGGTAATACAAATCCATCATCTGTCCAGAATGTATCATACATATCTCTAGCAGGATGTCCTTTAGGGAAATTCAAACTCTCAAACATATGAAAATCATCATCTATTTGACGACTCTCCATAATGTCAAAACCCATTCTCTGGAATATATCTAATATCTTTTCTAACTCTTTATACAAAGGATGTGCACTACCCTTTAAATCTAATATATGAGGTCTCTTATCTTTGGATGTATTTATATCAAACGGTGCACTTGGATCTATTCTTTGACTACTCTCCTCTATCTGTGTATGTTCATTTCTCTTAATCTTTTCTTCTATTAAATTTTTAACCTTATTTAATTCCTTACCATATATACCTCTATCTTTTGTTTCTAAGGTTTTTATTTCTTTAAAAAGGTTGGTGACTATACCCTCTTTAGAAAGATATTTCTTTTTAAGTTCTTGTGAAGGAAGTTTAAGTAAATCCTTTTCTATATCAGTTAATATCTTTTCCCAATCTTTTATCATATATATGAGTTTATGATTTTATCTTGTAATATACAATATTATATTTTAAAGCTTACATTAATACAAAAAAAGGACCCTTTGTAGAGTCCTTTATATATCTTTTGAAAAGAACTCTACAGAGATTTAACTATAAAGGAGAAAACCTCTGGGTTATTCATTGCTATATCAGAAAGTACTTTTCTGTTTAGTTCGCTATTCTTTTTCTTGAGACCACCTATTAAATCTTTGTATTGTATACCATTATTCTTACATCCTGCATTAATTCTCTGTATCCAAAGAGTTCTAAACTGTCCTGCTCTTTTCTGTCTATCGTTATATGCGTACTGTCCTGCATGTAAGTATGCTTCATGAGCTACTTTATACAGCTTACTTTTTGTCATCCTATATCCCTTAGTTGCTGCTAGGATTTTGTTATGTCTTCTTTTTCTTACTGTACCACCCTTAACTCTCATTTCTGTTTATGATAAATTTACAATTTTTCTTCTTAAAGCCTTATCAGTACTCTTATATACTAAAGCCTTATTACTCTGTCTTCTTTTTGATCTTGAGGATCTTTTGGTCTTTAGGTGACCCTGATGACTCTGTTTGTACATCATCTTTGCTTTCCTGTTTCCCTTTGGGTTGGAGAGCTTGATTCTCTTGATTGCTGTTTTGTTTGTTTTTTGACGTGACATTCTTCTTAAATGTAATCGAAATACTATTAGAACTACCTTTTGGTTCGGCCTCGATAGTACTATATTCAGTAAAATTAGTCAATATATCAGCAAAAACTTCTTTCATTTGCTCATATGGTTGTCTACCTCTTTTTTGTATTGTAATCTTTACAGGATGGTCCTTATCTAAGAACTCTTTAGCCCTTCTTACTCTAGTATTTTTGTCCCCGACATCTATTACAGGACTAAATTTAAACTCTTTTAGATCTTTAGTTTTACCACTCTTGTTCTTTCTTAATTTCTTTTTTTGCTCATATACATATTTAGAGAAATCCATAATTCTACATACGGGAGGTTTTGCATTAGGGCTTACTTCTACTAGATCTAATCCTACCTCTTTGGCCATTCTAATGGCTTCTAGAGTATCTACAGCACCTATATTCTCTCCTTTATTATCTATGACTAATACCTTTGGCACCCTTATTCTTTCGTTTACCCTTGTATTTAAATCATTTTTAGCTTTTTGGTTGTATGAATCCATGTATTAAATATATATATTAAAAAATTTATCTACTCTTTTTAGATCTAATCTCTTCTTCGAGGTAGTCTAAAAATTCCTGCTTTTTCATCAATCCTATCTCTTTATTAAGTCTAGATCTAATTGATACTGTTTCAGTCTCTATTTCTTTATCCCCTATTATTGCTAAGTAAGGTACTTTTAGTTTCTCTGCATCTCTAATTTTAGATTGCATACTCTTTCCTCTATCATCTAAAGTTACGCGTATATCGTTACTCTCTAGGGATTCACATACTTCCTTTGCGTATTTCATATGTTTATCCGATATTGGAATTATGGTTACTTGTTCTGGAGCTAGCCAGAGTGGGAAGTCTCCTGCATGATGCTCTATTAGGAATGCAAAGAATCTTTCAAATGATCCTATCAATGCTCTATGTATTACATATGGTTGTTTTTCAGTACCATCTACATCTACATACTTAATATCAAATTTCTCGGGCATATTGAAATCTAATTGTAATGTAGATATGGAATCTTCCTTACCGTATACGTTTACTGCTTGTATATCTATTTTAGGTCCGTAGAAGGCAGCATCTCCTGGCATCTCTTCAAATTCGAGACCTCTTTTTACAAGTACTTTTCTGAGAGCCTCTTCTGCAAATTGCCATTTCTCTACATCTCCGGAATACTTGTTTGGATTCTTTTCTCTATCTGAAAGAGAGAGTCTAAATTTGTAGTTATCAAATCCAATATCTTTGTAAAAGATATCTAGTAAATCTAAGGTCTCATCTAGTACAGAATCTAATTGATCAGGTGTACAGAAAAGATGTGCATCATTTTGAGTAAATCCTCTTACTCTTTGAAGACCGTGTAATTCACCACTCTTTTCAAATCTATATACTGTACCAAACTCACCTAATTTGTAAGGTAGATCTCTATAGCTTTTTGGCTCTAATTTGTAAACCATGAATCCTGATGGACAGTTCATAGGTTTAAGGTAGTAATCTTCCTCTTCTACTCTAATTGGTGCGTACATAGATTCTTTATAGAAGTCTAGGTGACCAGACATCTTAAAGAGCTCTCCCTTATTTATATGTGGAGTTAATATATGCTGATATCCATGCTTTCTTTCTAAATCTAACATGTAATTTTCTAATATCCTTCTCATTGTATATCCTCTTGGTAACCATACAGGTAATCCTTGTCCAATCTCTGGAATTATTGCATACAGTTTTAACTGTTTACCTAACTTCCTATGATTAAATCTCTCTGCATCTTCTAATTTTTTAAGGTAATCTTTTAGCTCTTCTTTGGTCTCAAATGCAGTACCATATATTCTAGTTAACATCTTTTTTGTTTCATCACCTCTCCAGTATGCTCCTGCAGTTTTGATCAACTTTATTGGTCCAATATCTCCAGTATCTTCTACATGAGGACCTCTACATAGGTCAACAAACTCATTATCACCTGTTCCAAAGAAGCTTACCTCTTTATCAGGTATCTCTTCTAGCAGCTCTAGCTTGTACTCTTGTCCAATTTCTTTGAGGTATTTAATAGCGTCTTTTCTATTCATAAAGGTTTGAGTTATTGCTAACTTCCTTTTAATAATTCTCTTCATCTCCTCTTCAATCTCTTTTAAATCACCCTCCTCTATTGGTTGGGTAAAATCAAAATCGTAGTAGAATCCGTTATCAATAGCGGGTCCTATTCCTAACTTAGTATCAGGGTAAAGCTTTAATACAGCATGCGCTAATATATGCGATGCTGAGTGTCTCATCTTTTCTAAATTACTCTCTTCGTGTTTGTCCATAGTTTTTTAATACTGAATTAAATATATATTAAGGAAAAATCTCTTTAAGGAAAATTTTGACATTAAAAACATGTCTGATATACAACTTTAGTAAGTTTTGATTTGTTAGTGCCCAATACTTTGTACATTGGTAGTATTTTATCTCTTTTGTAAAAAATATACAAACTAACCTATTTAACAATGAAAAAGGATATTGAATTTAAACCAAATTCATATGTTTCTACTCTTTTTATATATTCTAACTCTAAACTATCAATTGGATATCTTCTTGGATGTTTAACTATTAATACTCCTTTAAAACCTTTTTTACCTTTTTCCTTTACACCTTTTAGTAATTGAGAGGCTAAGTTAACAACCTCTTGCATTTTTTTTACCCTCTTTGTGTTATACAGCTTGTATGGTGGATCCATGAATATGACGTCATATGAACTATCTCCTTCTATAGTTTTAGGTAAGTATTCTTCTACTTTTTGCTTCACTATATCTGCTTGAGGAAGAAATCCTGTATGTGCAACATTCTTCTTTAATACTAAATCCGCCTGTTTAGAAGCATCTACAAAGGTTACCTCTTTTGCTCCTCTTGAGAGGGATTCTAATCCAAATGAACCAGCACCTGCATACAGGTCTAATATCTTTTTATTAGCTATATCTTCTCTTAATACATCAAATATTCTAACCTTCATCCTATCTGTTAATGGTCTAGTGTTTCTTGGTATCTCAATTAAAAAGTTTTTAGCTTTTCCACCAGTAACCCTAACTACTGCAGATATTGTAGGTTCTTTACTTTGTAATCGTTCTTTTAGAAAAGCCTGTTCTCTTGTTTCGTAATCTTCCCAGCTTTCTACTTTACGCTTACTTTTTTCTTTTCTTAATTTTTTAGATGAATCGAATTTTAAACTCATAGGGAGTATTCTACTAGTTTATCTTAATTCCTTCCAGTCCTACTCCATTCATTTGTATAAATTCTTCTGTTTGAACGAAATCTACGAAGCTTCCAACCTCTGACCATTCACTAACATTATCATCGGTATCCCAGAATCTTATTCTCCAATGGTATGTAAGGTTTGAAGTTCCTGTTAGGGCTATTCCTGAATATGTAATTTGTGGAGAGTACTGCCCGCTAGTAGTTGAGGTCATTGATGTTTTCCCAGTATCCCACATTACTGTCTCTGTAAAACTGCTATCTGAATTTACCTCTATTTCGTAGTAGATTGCGCTATCTCCATTTGAATCAGTATGGTAAGCAGAGAATTTAGGAGTAGTAGAATGTATGAAAGAAGGGTTCGTCATACCATCTACATTAAGATTTGTAGGAGTATTTGGAGGGCCAGACATAGTGAATTGATTAACCAAAGACCAATTACTTACTACTCCACCATTATCCCAAAATCTAATTCTCCAGTAGTAAGTATTTCCAGTTAACGAGAATGTAGAGCCATTGTATGGTATATCTGAAGATCTTGCTCCATTTGTAATAGCGGTAATGGATTGCTGTCCACTATCCCACATAACGGTACCTGTAAAGGAATTATTTGTATTTACCTCAATTTCATAGTGAGTACCACTATCTGTACCATTTGGATCAGTGAATATTGCACTGAACTCAGGTGTTAGATCTGTAACTTTTGTTGGATTCGTTGTTCCTTCAGTATACAATGAGGAAGGAGGATATGGAGTATTACTTGTTGCCATTGTAAATTGTGCAGTGGAAGACCAATTACTTACATTAGAATCAATATCCCAAAATCTAATTCTCCAGTAATAGGTAGTTCCATTTAAAGGAAGTGTAGTTCCATTGTAGGAGATATCTGAGGATCTTGTATTGTTAAGAACAGTAAGAGCTGTTTGCCCAGAGTCCCACATAACGGTACCTGTAAAACCACTGTTTGTATTTACCTCAATTTCATAGTAAGCAGTAGAATCATCATTAGGATCTGTGTGTATAGCACTAAATTCGGGTGTTTGATCTGTTACACCAGAAGGATTAGTAGATCCTTCTGTATACAAAGAAGATGGTACAGATGGGGTGCCGGACATAGTGAATTGATTAATCAAAGACCAATTGCTTACTAACCCATTATTATCCCAAAATCTAATTCTCCAGTAATACGTTGCTCCATTTAGGGTTAATGTTGTACCTGCATATGAGATATCTGAAGATCTGTATCCATTTGTTATTGCAGTAATTGCAGTTTGTCCTGTGTCCCATAAAACGGTACCGGTAAAGGTATTATTACTATTAACTTCAATTTCATAGTGTATACCAGTATTAGCTGCATCTGGATCTGTAAATATTGCGCTAAATTCAGGTGTTGTATCTATTACCTTTATTGGATTAGAAGTACCTTCAGTATATGGGCTCCCTGGTGGATTTGGTTCTAGATTTGAGGCACTCATCGTAAAGAGAGCAGTTGCTGACCAAGGGCTTTCACTATCTCTATCATCCCAGAATTTAATTCTCCAGTAGTAGGTGACTCCATTGGCTGAGAGAGTTGTTCCATTATATGAGATATCGGGAGAACGGGAGCCTTTTGTAATTGGAGAGACACTTTTTTTAGTACTGTCCCACATAGAAGTACCATTAAAGTCAGAGGCAGTATTAACTTGAATGCGGTAGTATATGGCTGTTTCTGCGGTATCAGGATCATTAAATATTGCACTAAATTCAGGAGTTATATCTGTTACTCCAGAGGGATTAGTAGCACCTTCTGTTAAGAGAGTTGTAGGTGCTGTAGGAGTTTGATTCTCTGTCTGCTCATTATTTACAGTAACATTTTGTGATGATTTCTTTTGTATAAAGAGGGTTTCAATATATGGAGGATTATTAGACGCTGAATTTAAATTCCCGCTTACTGTATGAGTATGAGTAAGTACCCTTGTAGTAGTAGGAGTTGTTGTAGCACATCCAACTGTTGCAGATTCATTTCCTGTTGTTGCACTAACAGAATGTGTATGGGTAGTTGATCCACCTGTTGTACCGTATGAGGAGGATCCATAGGGGAATTTACTGTCTAAGGTAGAGAATCTATTCCATCCTAACGGAGGTATTGCATTACTCATCGTTATTGTACCTGAAGGAGCCATTGTATCTGTATCAGCTTGTCCATATATCATAGTAAGATATTCAGGCATCATTGTTCCGTTGCCTGCAGTTGGAGAGGTAGAAGTATGAGTGTGTGTACTGGTAGGAACTTGCGTTGAACCGCTTGCACATGTACCTGTAGCACTTGGTCCAGCAGTAGTTATATTTCCATTTAGTGTATGAGTATGAGTTGTAGTAGAGCTACTTGCCCCGTAGGTACTATTTCCTCTTGGTAATTTACTATCTAAGGCAGAGAATCTTGTAAAGCCTGATGGTACAGAGGTCGTAAAAAGAGCTACTTGGTTATCTTTTATAATGAGGTCTGTATTGGAACAGAAAATCATATCAAGGTATGGGGGTAATATATCACTACTTGGAGAGTTCATTGTAATAGTAATATTATGGTAGTGATTTAAAGAAGTATTAAGCCCACTATTACTATTTACATTCTGGGATACAGCTGTTGTATTTGTTTGTAAAGTGGTATTAGAGTGTGTATGTCTAGCAGATCCACCAGTATTACCGTATGAAGAAGATCCAAAGGGGAATTTACTGAAGAAATCTCCACCAGAGCTAGATTCTGTTGTCCATCCTGCATCACAAGAGGAGTTTTTAATTAGGTAAAACTTCCCAGTCCATGTTTCCTCTGCGTTTGTAGCAGAACCATTTCCGTAATACATATATATTGTTTTCCCACCACTTGGTAATGTAGGTACTCTTACCCATATATGCGTAGTAGAGGTATTACATCCTCCCTCTACCCAGTAAGCTAGTGCAGTAGAGTCATCACTATCTACAAACCTTAAATCATCACAATCACTTTGTAACTTACCTGCAGTAACTAATGCTGCAGTATCATACTCTATTAGTACATCCTCATTAGTTAATTCAGTACCACTATTTGCTACAGAAAGAGATCTCCTATATAGCCAACTAGAGTTATACCAAGCTCCTGCATCCTCTTGTGCATTAGACCAGAGTAAGTATGCAATCGGTAAACCTATTGCTAATACTAACGTAGAAGCTATTAATATGGATCTTTTTGATATAGGCAGTTTTTTCTTCTCTTCCATTTGTATATATGATATCAAAAAAGTAGTGTGAATAAACTACTCTCTTGTTATTTCATACAACATTATTGAAGCACAGTTAGCTACATTTAAGGACTCTTTTTTACCTCTCATTGGTATATATACTGTTTTATCTACTTTTTTTAATATCTCCTCATCTACACCTCTTTTTTCATGACCAAATATTAAGGCTACCTTTGGTGGATATTTAATCTTTTGAAAGTCCTGGGCATCCTCAGTTAATTCTACAGAGTATATTGGAAGACCCTTCTCTTTTAACTCTTCGATTGCTTCTAGTGTGGTATCGTAATACTCTGAGGGAATCATATCTGTAGCTCCTAATGCTGTTTTATCTAACTTAGGATTATCTATCTGTGTAGTAATACCACAAAGGTATATCTTTTTAACACTACCTGCTCCATCTGCAGACCTAAATATACTGCCTACATTAAAGGCTGATCTAATATTGTCTAGTACTATGTGTATCTCCATTATCTAAATATATTTTCTAATATATAGTTAAGGTCCATATTATCATCTTTTACTAACTCTTTTGCAACAGATTTCGCTCTTTTAAACATATCTATATCTGTAAGTGACGCTATCTTAAATTGAGGAATACCAGACTGTTTAATACCGTATACCTCACCAGGGCCCCTTCTTTCTAAGTCATACTCAGCTACATCAAAACCAGATGGATGAGATGAGAAATATTTTAATCTCTCTACTACACTCTCATTACCCTCTTCATTTTTACTAGGTATTACAAAACAGTATGATTGTAAATTACCTCTCCCTACTCTTCCTCTTAGTTGATGTAATTGAGCAAGTCCAAATCTATGTGCATCCTCAATTATCATTACTGTAGCATCAGGTATATCTATTCCTACCTCTATTACAGATGTAGATACTAATACGTTAAATTCTTTCTTTCTAAATCTTTCTAGTATTTCACTTTTTTCTTTCTCTTTAAGTCTTCCATGTAGTAGTTCTGTTTCAATATTTTTAAAATGAATATTTTTTAAATTCTCATACTCTGTTAATACTGCTTTAGCATCTAATATTTCACTCTCTTCTATTAATGGATATACAATGAAAGCTTGTTGTTGATTTTTACTTTCTTTAATTTTTGTATTTACCCAATTAAAACAATCATCTCTTTTTTTATATGGTACATACTTAGTAATGATTTCTTTTTGCATACTGGGTTTTTGCTTAATGGTAGATACCTCTACATTACCAAATACTACCTCTGTAAGACTTCTTGGTATTGGAGTTGCTGTCATAGTTAGGTAGTGGGGTATTTTAGCTCCTCCCTTTAAAAGCTTCTCTCTTTGTTCTACTCCAAATCTATGTTGCTCATCTACAATTACTAGGTTAAGGTTATCTGGTATATCACTTTTAAAAAGTACAGCATGTGTACCCACTATTAAACAGTTAGGGGATTTTGCTTTACTCTTTTTACTAGATATCCATATTTCTACATCTATATCGAAGGGTTTAAGTAATTTTTGAAATGTCTCAAAATGTTGTTGAGCAAGTACTGTTGTAGGAGCAAGTATTACACTACTATATCCATTCCTAATACATTGGAGAATTGCTAGTGCTGCTACTACTGTCTTACCACTTCCTACATCTCCATTTAGAAGTCTGTTCATTGGTTTAGATTTAGATATATCTTCTAGAATTTCTTTTAGACTTGTTTGTTGATCATCTGTCAGTGTAAAGGGTAAGGAGGTAAGGAAATCTTTGGAGAGAGCCTTATCTTCTACAATCTTTACTGATTTTAATTTACTTCTTTGTTTCCTATCCTTCTCCATCTCAATCCCAATTCTTAACATCTCATCAAAGGAGAGTCTTTCTCTTGCTTTAAGCAGTATTTCCTGTGAACTAGGGAAATGAATCTGTTCTATACACTCTCCAAGTAAGGGAAGCTCTTCTTTTTTTAGCAATCTTTTAGGTATGGCTTCAGGTATTAATTTTTTAATATATTTCTCTAGAGGTAATATTGTATTTCTAATATATCGGGATGAGAGACCCTCTGTTTCGTGATATATCCCAATTATTCTTCCTAAATGTTTTTGTAAAGATATATCTCCTGTATATTTCTCATACTTAGGGTTATATATATTTTTTGTCTTACCTTTTTCTGATATCTTTCCATCAAATATATACCATTCACCTACTTTAAATGTTTTAGTTAGGTAACTTTGATTGAAAAAAGAGATATCTAATTTGCAGTTAAATTGGTCTATTACTTTAACAGTAGTAAGTACTTTCCTAGTACGAGTATATACATTCTTTGTTTCAACTATTTGAGCTAAAAATGTTCCTTCCTGAATATCTTTAAAATCTTGTATATTTAATATCTCAGAAGTATCTCTATATCTAAAGGGTATATGAAAGAGTAAATCACGAAGGGTATATATATTTAGTTTTTCAAATTTCTTTTGTTGTGCTAAACCTACACCCTTTATTTGTGTAATTGGCTCTGTTAAAGAGGGAAGAGTCATTTTTAGAGTAGATCAAATATTGCAAGTACAATTGGTATTGCTAAACTACCAATCATCATTACTGCAATAAAGATGCTAAAAATTTTTGAAAATGTTTTACCTTTTTTACTCATATGTAGATTTTACTAGGAACTAAGATTTTTTCCAACCCCTTTGCATTCTATACTGTGTAGAGGGTGAATTAGCATATTTTAACCAATCAGGTTTAACACTCTTTTTACCTGATTGAGTTTTAATTTCTACAATATCTCCTGTTAAGACTTTGTAATCTAGTTTAATAGCTAGGCCATTTACTTTAGCTGATACCATACTATTACCTATATCTGTATGTACTTTGTATGCGAAATCTACAACAGTATCCCCTTTATCTAACTGTATTATCTTTCCCTTTGGGGTAAATGCGTATACATTAGAGGGAAATACTTCTACTAAGATTGGTATTGAACGTACATCTTCTCTCCTAGATATATGGGTATTTATTTCTCTGTGTACTTCCTCTACCCAGTTATACTTATCGGTAGGTTTAGCATATCTACTCTGACTCTCTTTATATGCAATATGGGAAGCAGGCCCATATGTATTAAAGTAGTACATATCATGTGTTAATATCTGTACTTCAATTATATTAGGAGATACAGAGGGTAATATTATTGGTCCTTGTAGAGCTTTATATCCATTTGGTTTAGGATGGGTTATGTAATCATCAAATTCCTCTGTAATTATATCTCCACTATCCATTACTTTTTCTAATATCTTAAAACAGTTATCTGTACTATCTGTTACTATTCTAAAAGCCATTAGATCTCTAATATTGCTTAAATCAACATTGCTACCCTCTTTAAGCTGTTTTTTTTGTTTGTTATATATACTGTAAATACTCTTTACTCTTCCATTTATAGATGGAGATGGAGAGATATCACTTAAAATATTAGTGAAGTATTCAATGTATTTAAATTTTACTTCTTGTGTAAAGCTATTTAATTCCATTTTCTCCTTAATCATTTGATATATCTCTGGTCTATATATCTTTAGGGCTTTCTCTTCTAATTCCTTTTTTAATCTGTCTAGATTTAAATACTCTGCTAGTGGAGCGTATACATAGAGAATTTTTTGAAGTTTAGAGCTTAATCTTTCCTGTGGCATATACTCAATTGTTCTTACATTATCCAATGTATCTGCTAGCTTTATTAACACTGGTCTTAAATCTTTAGAACTATTTAATATAAACTTTGTAATTATGGGATACTCTGTTTCAGGACTAGCTGTAGCTTTGTTAATACCATTACAAAGAGTAAGAAGATTTAAAACATCTTTACCAAACTTCTCCTCTATTTCTTTTGAGATAGTGGTACTGTTTTCTGTTGAATTCGAAATGCTGTTATGTAGTAACCCTGCGACTATTGTATCTGTATCCATACCCATCTCAGCGAGTGATATTGCTGTTCTTAATACATGGTTTACATATGGTTCTCCTGAAAGTCTTAATTGATCTTTATGATATTTTTGAGCACAAGTAATAGCGGAGTCTACTATTGGTAGAAAATTCTTGGGGCTATTCTTTCTTAATTGTTCTATTAATTGTTGTGTATCCATAGAAAAAGAAATCCCTTATTATGGGGATTTTACATATTAGTTATTTCCCCCACTCTATTTCTTACATACTCTAATTTGATATATATGTTTACCACACTTAAGGGTAGGCATATTTGAAAGGGCAATTGTTTTTTGCCAATCTGTAATTTTCTCTTGATTAATATATACAGCACCCTGTTCTACTAATCTTCTTGCTTGTGTTTTACTATCTGTAATATTACATTCTACTAGTAAATCAACAATTTTAATGTTCTCTTCTTTTAATTCCTTTACAGGTATATCTGTATTGATATCTTTCTTTTGGAATATACTTTCAAAATACTGTTGAGCAGTACTAGCTTCTTTCTCTCCTTTTAAATCTTTTGTAATTTCAAAAGCTAATTCTTTTTTAAGTACCATTGGATTCTCTCCTAAGGTAAGTCTTTGATTAATCTCCCCTACTTTTTCTAAGTCATATGAGGTTAATATCTCAAAAGCTATTGGTAACTGATTGTCAGAAAATGCCATTACTTTACCGTATATATCATTAGCACTATCATCTAATCTAATCATATTACCCTCTGATTTACCCATTTTAGCACCATCTGTGGTTTCTAAAAGTTTCCCAGCTATTACAATCTTTTCCTTTTTTAGTCTACTCATTATTAAATCTCTACCTGCTAACATATTGAAGAGTTGGTCATTACCACCTACTTCTACATCAATTTCCATCATTACAGAGTCATATCCTTGCATTAATGGGTAGAGGAATTCATTTAGGTATATTGGTTTATCTGCTTTAAGTCTTTCCTGGAACATATTTCTCTTAAGCATCTGTTGTACTGTAAACTCAGAGGCTAATTCTATGATATCTCCAAGATTAAGAGGTTCTAACCACTGACTGTTATATATCACTTTTACAGGGTTTTCTTTATTAAATATATCCAATATATTAGATGCTTGATCTATATATACCTTCATATTTTCTTCTACTTGTTCTTTTGAAAGTTTTACTCTAGCAGATGTTTTATCTGAAGGGTCCCCTATTCTAGCTGTGAAATCCCCTATTACAAAATATACCTGATGACCTAATTTCCTAAAGTCTTCTAACTTTCTCATACCTACGGTATGCCCTATATGTAGTGTTGGTGCTGTAGGGTCAAATCCTTGATATACATTTATTTTTTTACCAGAGGTAAGTAACTTCTTAAGTGCGTCTTGTGTTGGAAGTATTTGTTCTACTCCTTTTGTTAATATCCTATTTATTATTTTCTCATCCTTTATTACTTCCACTGCCTAGTATTATATATTTTGTTTAGGATTTTTACAAAGCTATTTAATATATCTCCTACTTTTAAGTTTATCCGGTAAACATTGTTGATCAGACTTCTTACTCTCTAAATCATGATCATATTCATATCCCTTACCATATCCTAAATCTTTCATTAGTTTACTCTCAGCATTTCTAATATTTAAAGGTACTGGTAAATTACCATATGTTTCAATATCTTCTTTTACTTTTAATTCAGCCATATATGCACTGTTATCCTTAGGAGCATTAGAAAGATATATGGCTAACTGTATTAGAAATACCTCACACTCAGGCATACCCAATTTCTGACATGACTCATATACACTGTTTGCTAGTATTACTGCTTGAGGATCAGCATTACCAATATCCTCACTAGCAAATCTAAGTAATCTTCTTGCTACATACAAAGGATCTTCCCCTGCACTTAACATCCTACCTACCCAATATACAGCTGCGTTAGCATTGGATGAGCGCATAGATTTGTGTATGGCAGAGATAATGTTGTAGTGTTCTTCTCCATTCTTGTCATAGTAGAGAGGTTTCTGTACTACCTCTTTAATATCATTTTCTCTAAGTGTTAGTTTCTCATCATCTTTTTTAGTAGCCTGTGCTAGATTAACACTCATTTCTAATATATTTAAGGCAGATCTAATATCTCCATTAGAAAGATCACTAATTAAATCTAATATCTTTTTTGTAATCTTAAATTCGGGATATTCTTTTTTAACAATCTTTTTTAAAAAGAGAGAGATGTCTTCAAGTGAATGTTGATTAAAAACAAATACCTTAGTTCTAGAAAGTAATGCACTATTTATACTAAATGAAGGATTTTCAGTAGTAGCCCCTATTAATGTAATTATTCCCTTCTCTACATATGGTAGTAATGTATCCTGTTGTGCTTTGTTCCATCTATGTATTTCATCTAAAAAAAGAATAGTCTTTTTATTGTACTGTTGATTACTCATAGCGACCTTGATGATTTTTCTTAAATCATCCTTACCACTATTTACTGCTTGCATCTTGTAGAAATCATAATACAAACTCAAAGAAATTATATATGCCAATGTAGTCTTACCAGTACCAGGTGGACCCCAGAATATCATAGAGGGAACTCTACCTATTTCTAAAAATTTTCTAATGGGGGAATTCTCTCCTACTAAGTGTTTCTGTCCTACAAAATCATCTAATGTAGATGCCCTATATTTTGATGCTAATGGTTCGTATACTCCCATGTATACCATTATATACTAATAGGTATACCTGTAAACTACCTCTTTACCTACTTTAATCTTTTCTCCCTTTTTACCTTGTAAAGTATTCTTAAATATGAATACCTGTGTACCTTTTTTTAACTCTTTTTGGAATTTCTTTTCTAATATCCCTAATATATCTTCTGGAAGGCAGCAATATATTACTGTGTAATCAGAAAGTTTTGTATTAAAAAAACTTTCCTCTTTAAACTGTATTTTAGAGTTAAAGGGATGAGTAAGTAACTTCCTAAGTTTAACAATCATCAAAAGAACAGGACTAATTTCATATCCTACACTCATACATCCGTACATCTTGTTTACACCAAACACCATTCTCCCATCTCCACTTCCTAAGTCTGCAAACCTATCATCTTTCTTTAATTTGAAATTTTTTAAAATATCCTCTACCTCTTTTTTAGGTGTAGAGTAGTATGGTGAAAAAAATGCTAGAATCATTGACACAATATATGCTAAAAACATTAGTACTATGAGCAAAGATATCGCAAGTGCTAAACCGTTTGGCATATGAGATAATTTAGAGATTAATTAATATCTTGTATATATGATAGACGGAATTTTACTTGTAGACAAGGAGGTAGGTATTACATCATTTGATGTAATTAGAAAATTGAAAAAAAGTATACAAGAAAAGATTAAAATTGGACATGCAGGTACGCTAGATCCATTTGCTAGTGGTCTTTTAGTAATACTTTTAGGTAAGGGTACAAAGCTTATGAATACATTTCATACATATGAGAAGGTGTATGAGGTTGAGGGAATATTAGGATTCTCTACTGATACACAAGATATTGAGGGTAAAGAAGTAGAGAAGGATTTAAAAGGTATTAAACCTACTAAGGATGAGATTGTATCAATAATTGAGAGGGAGTTTCTAGGTGATATATTACAAAAACCCCCTATGTATTCTGCTAAAAGAATTAAAGGAGAGAGAGCTTACTCTCTTGCTAGGAGGGGTGAGTATGTAGATTTAGAGCCTAAGAAAGTATCTGTATCTCAATTTGAAGTGTATGAGTATGAGTACCCTACTTTAAAATGTAAGATTAAGTGTTCTACAGGTACATATATTAGAACATTAGTACATGATTTAGGTATTAAGTTAGGTACATACGCAACTTCCAAAAATTTAAGAAGAATATCCATTGGTAGTTTTAATGTAAGTGAGAGTATTAAGAGTAAGGATATTGTAGAGTTAGGTAAAGAGAATATCTTAAGGAGAGTAATTAATGTTTAAGCGTTTTAATTATGGTAAAAGGTAAACTATATATTGTATCTACCCCTATTGGTAATTTAGGAGATATTACATATAGAGCAGTAGATATATTAAAGTCTGTACCTTTTGTTTTAGCAGAAGATACAAGAGAGAGTATTAAGCTTTTAAGAAAGTATGATATACAAACTCAATTAATATCCTACAGAGACCAAAATCATCTTAGAATTATTTCCAAGATTAAAGAGAAATTAGATATGGGTATTAATTTAGCATTAGTATCAGATAGTGGTACACCCTTAATTAGTGATCCTGGTTTTAAATTAGTAAGAGAGCTTAAAGAGGATGGGTATATTGTAGAGAGTATTCCAGGACCTAGTGCACTAATCGCAGCTCTTTCTATTAGTGGATTACCTACGGACAAATTTATATTTTTAGGTTTCTTACCTAAGTCTTTGGTTAAAAGGAAAAGAATGTTAGAGAAATATTTAGAGTTAGGGGATACATTAGTTATATATGAGTCTCCTAACAGAGTAGTTTCTTTATTAAATCTAATTAGTGAGTGTAAAGCGCAAAATACTACTGTACTTGCTAAGGATTTAACAAAAATGAGAGAAGAGGTATTAGTAGGAGAAGCTGTAGAGTTACTAACGTTGTTAAAGGATAGGGATTTTGAAAATCATCCTCATGGTGAGTTTGTAGTATTAGTTAATCCCTCTTTGCAAAAAGAGTAGTGAAATTTCTATCCCCTATCTCTTCCATTTTTTCATATGATATACCCTTTATATCAGCTGCTTTTTCAATTATCTCTTTTATCATTACTGGTCTACCATATTTTTTATCCGCCTTTTTATTCTTTCTTACACTTTGGGTAGGTAGAAATGGTCCATCTGTTTCAAAGAGTATTCTTTCTAAAGGCACTTCTTTAAATAAATCTCTAACACTCTCTCCACTAGGGTATGTAATTATGGCATTAAATCCTACATACATTCCCATATCTAAGATTTCAAAAAGTAGATCTTTAGAACCTGTATAGCTATGAAATGAGCCTCGTATTGTACCTTTACCCTCTTTTGCCACTATTGATAGAGTATCTTTTACACACTCCTTCTCTCCTTCTTTCTCTCTTGAGTGAATACTCATGGGTAAGTTGTACTTAACTGCTAATGTACAAAGCTTTTTAAATATTCTTCTTTGTACCTCTTTAATCTCCTCTATCTGTTTTTGTGTAAACTGGTTGTACTCATACATACTGTAGTAATCTAAACCACACTCCCCTATGGCTCTTACCTCTTTAATATTTCTTTCAAATATCTCTTTAAAAATATCAAACTGTTTTTGACCATATTTAAACATATCCATACCCTCTAATTCATTTAGAGCTAGACCCTCTTCAAATCTAGAAGGGTGTATACCTAAGGCTAAATCAACAATATCTCCATATTTAATATGTAACTCCTTTACCATATCAATGGTATCTTGGTAATCAGAGTACTGTGTAGTTTGTGCTAAGATCTTTTTACCATTTAGTTGTACAAACTCCTGTATATCTATTTGTATATTCTCTTTTAAAGGACTTAAAGAGATATGTATGTGTGAATCATGCATGTGCATATTTTAACATATTAAATGGTGTATAATGGGGTGATAGTAATTTAAGGATATATATGTGATAGAATAGTTGCGTTATGAAAAGTCGGTGGTATGCTAATTGGTTAATTGTAATTACGGTTTGTCTATTTCTTTCCTCATTGGGTCTCTTTGTCATATCCCTTAAAAATACAGTAGGTTTTACTAAGTGCGCATATGGAGATGATTTAGGAGATAACTGTATATGTAGTGTGGATGGTAAAAAGATATGTGATGAAAAAGAGGAAGAGAAAGAGAGTTTAGAATCTAGTGAGTTTACATCTGAAAATTTAAAATATACATATAATTTTACAGACTTTATAGATGCAGGAAATAGAGTAACCTCTAATGTTATCTTCTCAGATATTTCATATATGGGAGGGGGATTAAGTGTTACATTGGAAATTAGAGCTTTTTGTAGTGATGATGAGAATGTTGCTCAACAGATAGGTTTTTACAAATTGGATAAAGAGAGATTAGTACTTACAGTCTCTAGTAATATTGTTAATGATTCATTCAGTTTACCATGTACTACTAGGAGTGAATTTTTCATAGGTAATTTCCCCAAAGAGATATCTTCAGAATTTGAAGTTTACTATCAGGATGAATTTAAAGTTTTGTATCCTGCTAATAGCTGTGTATATGAGGGGTTTGTAAGAAATGAGGGAGATGTATATAACTCTGATAATGGGTGCTTCCTTTGCCAGTGTGAAGGTGGAGAGAATGTATGTGAACAGGAAGCTACCTGTTTACAGTAATCCCAAATAGATTCCTAATATACATGCAAAGAGAGTAAACAACCAAAACCTCATTGTTATTTTATACTGTGGCCATCCTACTGCTTGGAAATGATGATGTATTGGAGCTATCTTAAATACTCTCTTTTTAAAGAATTTCATACTTAATATCTGTATAGCACTAGACCCCATTATTACCCATGTTACAGAAGTCATTAGTAGGTATGGAAGGAAATTGTTAGTGACTAAACTGATAAAGAAGAGAGAGAATGCTAATGGCATTGCTCCTGGTCCTCCATTCCAAAATCTAGCAGGAGGGATATTGAAATATAGATCTACCATTAATACTCCTAATATAATGGCAAGTAAGGGAAGGAATTCATACTGCCCTTGTATCATTAATAATACTGCTAAAGATGCTGTGGCTATTGTAAATATACCAACCATTAAACCATCTAAGCCATCTGTTAACTCTCCAGAGTAAATAGCGAATTGACCGATAATAGCGGATATTAAAAGTACTAAGGGTGTAACTGAGATTGTAAGGAGATTAAGTACTGTAATACTCTCAAAGGTACCAGTTAAATAGAGTAAATACATAACTATTACATTTAGAAGTATAGCGATAATTAGCTTTCCTAATCTCCATTCAAATGTTTCTTGAAATGCTTTTACCTTCTGATTATTCTTAAAACCATTTGTAAATACAGCTACATCTACTAACCCCCAGAATCCAAAAAGTATAAAACCGATGAGTAGAACTCTTAACTGAGGAAACATAGGTACAAAGATATATGTAACAAGAGGTACAATAATCCATATTAAAATACCACCCATATTAGGAGTACCATTTGTTTGAGTACTCTTCATTATTCTCATAAATATGGAGTTAGTACCCTCTCTAGAACCCAATTTACTCTTTTTAATGCCACTAACTTGATTAAACCTATACAGTAGGCCAATCATTATGGGAGCGAAAAGGATTGAAAATACAGTAGATATTAGAAGGTAGTTGAGACTCTCTTTAAGTATTTCTATCATTGTACTCTATACTAATTTATTTAAGATTATCTCAGTTTCTCTTTGATATTTCTAGGTCATTTACAATATTAAGAAATATTTTTGTCCATAAAGGTACTACAGTATTAGCAGCGTATTGGTTACTCTTAGGTTCTTCTAATCTAACTAGCATAATCATTTTAGCATTATCTGCAGGAGCAAAACCTACGAATGTGGTAATAGTTTTACCCTCTTCATATCCTGCTTCTCCTTTTTTAGCAACTTGAGCAGTACCAGTTTTACCTGCTATGTAGTAATCCTTTAACTGATCAATATATATCTCATTAATACCACCATCTTCAATTACATGTGTCATCATTTCTGCAACAGAGTCTGCTGTTTCTTCTGATATTGGTTGTGAGAGTACTTGAGGTTGAAATGTGATATTCTCTTTCTCATCTGAGATTGACTCTATTATGTATGGCCTCATTCTCTTTCCATCATTTGCTATTGTACTAAGAGCAGATATAACTTGGAGAGGTGTAGCAGCAATACCTTGTCCATATGATGCAGTAATGGTATCTAACCTGGTCCACTCTTTATCAGATTTTAAGTAACTATTACTCTCTTCTTGTAATCCTATTCCTAAAAAGCTACCTACTCCAAACTCTCTTAGTTTTTTATAGTAATAGTTAAAGTCTACTTCTAGTGCTGTTCTTGCTATACATGGGTTATTTGAGTTTTTTAACATATCTGCTAAATTCTGAAGACCATCAGGTCTTTTATCCCACTGATAAATTTTTCTACCCTTTAGGTCATCATATTTAGTTACTTCGTATAGGTCTAGATATCCAGTTTTATCATTACAAGTAAAATCTTTGGGTACATCCCCAGACTCTAGTGCTATTGCAACTGTAATTGGTTTTTGTACAGAACCGTATTCATATACATCTGCTACTGCTAAATTTTTGAATATCCATGGCTCAGATGTTCTCCAATACTCATTAGGATTGTATGTAGGGTAGCCTGCCATTGAGATAATTTCACCTGTTTTAGGATCCATGATTATTACACTTCCACTTTTAGAACCAGTACTCTCTACTCCCTCCTTTAAAATCTTCTCTACCTTATTTTGTACAGAGGGGCGTATCGTAAGTGTAAAATCTTTTCCAGATCTAGGTAATACAGGTTCATACTCTGCGGTTAATATGGTATTACCAGTAGAATCCTTCTCTTCATATGTATATCCTTCCTTACCAGTAATATCTCCAAAGTAAAAACCCTCTATACCGTACTGCCCTATATCTTCTCCTTCGCTATTTACACCGATAAAGCCTATTACATGAGATGCTAATTCTCCATTAGGATATACTCTTTTTACATCTCTTTCGAAGTAAAAACCAAATCCAGCTTTACTGTTTTCCTCATCTCCAAATATATTTGCGTTTGCAAGAGCAGTTTTAGTTTCTGTATCTACTCCCTTTGCTAAGTTAACGTACATAAAGTCATCTGTAAGTTTGCTGGAAATGGTATCTATTTCTACTGCAAGAATGGAGGCTACTGTAGATATATATTTATCTTTTTGACTAAAGAAAAGCTCTCTTTCTCTCTCATCATTACTTAAAGAGGCATATACATTCCATACTGGTTGATCTACAGCAAGGATTGTTCCATCGCTAGCCCTTATTATTCCTCTCTCTGCAGTTTGTTTATCTGTATCTTGGTATTGTAATTTTGCTAAGGTTTGAAATTTCTCTGTTTCTACAACCTGCCATCTAAATGCTTGCGCTATTATTACTAATCCTATGAATACAATTATACCTATTACAAAGTTGTAACTGTTTCTTTCTATCCTATCTCCTATAGGAGACTTTTTTTGTTTTCTTCTTGGAGAGTGTAAACTATGTAGCCTACCCATTAGTTATTTGCAACTAAGTTAGGATCTTCAATGTATATAAATGATTGTTGTTTCTCTTGAGAGAGATTTAATTTCTTAGCAGAGAGTTCTTCTATTACCTTTATTGAGCCACTCTTAGCAATTTCTTCCGATATCTTCCTATTCTCTTCTAAGAGATATTCTTTCTCTGCATTTAAAGATTGTAACTGTGTACCAAGTGGTGTTAATTTAGAATTAACAACTAATTGGGATAGTATAAAGATGGTAAATGAAAGTAGTAATAATTTTGAAAATATCGAACTTTTTGTAGTTTCTGTTTTTCTCATTGGGCAGTATCTATTTATTAAATTTTCTCAATTGCTCTTAATTTCGCTGAAGCGGATCTGGGATTCATCCTTACTTCTTCGTCGGTTGGGGCAACTATTTCTTTAAAAAGAAGTAATCCCTCTCCGCTATCAGCTAAACTGTTAAAATATTCTTTAACAATCCTATCTTCTAATGAATGGAATGATATTACACATATCCTTCCTTTACTGTTTAAGAGCCTAAAAGAGCTGTCTAATCCTTGTTTTAATGAGTTTAACTCATCATTTACCACGATTCGCAGGGCCTGAAAGACCCTGCGAGAAGGGTTCTTAGAACTTTGATGAGCTGCCGGCACAACTCTATAGACAAGTCTTGTAAGATCTCCAACAGTATTAATATCCGTAATATTTTGTTTAATAGCTTTAGCTATCTTTCTAGCGAATTTCTCTTCACCATATTTAAGAAAAAGTAGTGTAAGATCTTTCTCACTTAGTACAATTAATAAATCCTTTGCTTTTACTCCTAACTCTTCATCCATTCTCATATCTAGTGGTTCATTTTCCTCTTGGTAACTAAAACCTCTATCGTATGATTGTTCTAGCTGTCTAGAGGAGAGTCCTAAATCCATTAGTATTCCTTCAGGTTTCCTATCATACTCAGTTATGAGAGTTTCTAATTTAGAGAAATTAGATTTCTTAATATGCCAATTACTACCTATATCTTTTTTGTAATACTCTTTTACAAAATCTATAGCGTGTTGATCTTGATCTATACTTAGAAGTAATCCATTGGAATCTAACCGTTTGTATATTTCAAAACTGTGACCACCATCTCCAAGTGTACAATCAATGTAAAAACCATTCGGTTTGATATTTAGGTATTCAAGAGTTTCTGCTAGTAGTACTGGTATATGAATTTTCTCCATCTATTTGTTCTCACTTATCTTATTAATCTCTTGTGCTATTTCATCTCCATGGGTTTTAAGGTACTCTACTCTTTTATCCCATTTATCTTTATCCCATACCTCTATCCAATTTATTAAACCTATGAATACTATTTCATCTGTTAATCCTGCATGTTCAAAGAGTGAATCTGGAATGATGAATCTACCTTGCATATCGATGCTCAGTTGTGTAGCACCTCCTATTAAGAATCTGCTAGTATCACGAATATTTTTATTTATAAAAGAGCCATCTATTACTTCCTTAGCAATCTTTTCCCACATCCCCTTATTAACAAGTATTAAGGTATCTTCATACCCTCTTGTTAAGATGATTTCTTCGCCAAGTTCATCTCTAAATTTTTTAGGAAGTGATACTCGTTTCTTCTCCCCTACTTTACTTTTGTATTCCCCAATTATCATAAAACAAATATATCATCTTTCACCACTTTTTACCACTTCTTGCCATTAATGTACCACTAATTTAATAAATAGGTCAAGAGTGTAATACTACAAGGTATCTATTATCGTAATATTACTATTAAGAATGAATATCTTTGAGAGGGGTATATTAATGGGTATACCAATAGTAGAAATGGGAAGGGTGCTCAAAAGAGACCTTTTAAAAGTATATATTGAGAAAGTGATTATTATACGTATACTATTCTTCCCACCTTAACTCTGCACCTAACTTTTGAAGATTCTCTACAAAGTTAGGATGAGCTCTTTTAATGGAATCTGCATTATTAATTACACTCTCTCCATCTATTGTAAGTGCTACCATTAGTAGGGCAACAGTTGCTCTAATAATATTAGGAGCATCTACAGTAGCTGGTTTAAGCTCTTTACCACCAAATATGATTACTCTATGAGGGTCACACATTACAATATGTGCTCCATATTTAATCATTTCAGGTATCCAGAATAGACCTCCTTCATAGAGCTTGTTCCAAAACATAGAGTTACCCTCTGCTTTTACAGCTAATGCCATTATTAATGGTAGTAAGTCTGTAGGAAAGTATGGCCATGGAGCAGCTTCAATCTTTTGTAGGAGATTTTTAGTAAAGGGTTCTACTACCTTTAGTGTACTGTTACTTTCTGAGTAAGCTGTATCTCCATCATATTTAATCTGTACTCCAAATTTAGCAAAAGTTTTATTAATCAATGGAAAGTGATGAGGTATAGCATTTGTTACTCTAACGTTACCACCAGTCATAGCACCTAGTGCTAGTAATGTAGTTATCTCATGATGATCTGATGATATGCGAAATTCTGCACCATGTAATTTCTTAACACCGTGTACAGTTAGTGTAGAAGAACCAATACCCTCTATCTTAGCTCCCATCTGTACTAGGAAGTTACATAAATCTTGTACATGGGGCTCTGATGCTGCATTAACCATTACAGATGTTCCTGAGGCTAAACAGGCTGCCATAGCGAAGTTCTCAGTAGTAGTTACTGACATGTAATCTTGCCATAGATTTGCACCCTTAAGTCCCTCCTTTGCCTCTATATGTAGTGTCTCATTAGGTTTAATCTTAGCTCCTAACTGCTCTAATACCTCTAAATGTGGGTCTAATTCTCTAATACCCAATGAGCATCCCCCTATCTCTTGTTTTACTTCTAACACCTTATGCCTGTGTATTAATGGTGCAAGAAGTAGTACAGCACCTCTCATACCCAATGGAAAGCCTGTATCACCAAATGATGTACAAAATCCAGAATTATCTATCGTAATCTCTCCCTTCTCCTTATCCCAATCTACCTTAGAACCTAAACTACTCATTAATTCAATTAATTTACCTACATCTGTTAATTCAGGGAAATTTTTAATAGTGACAGGCTCATCAGTAAGTAATGTAGCACAAAGTATTGGTAATGCTGAGTTCTTATTCCCTGCTGGAGTAATCTCCCCATTTAATTTATTTCCTCCCTTAACTATTAATTTTGACATATTAGTAATTAAAAAATATTAATTTCACACTCTAAATCTATATTAGTATTAGATTTAAAATCAGTTTGGATATCATTAATAAAGGAGTATATCTGATTAGCAGAAGCATTAGAATAGTTGGTGACTATTAGAGGATGATATATCCATGTACCTACCTCTCCTACTCTCCTGTTTTTCCATCCTAATTTTTCTAAAATATACGCAGCAGGGATCTTAACTAAATCTTTTTTATCGGTATCGTATTTAGGTAATTCAGGGAAGATTTTTAGTAACCTATCATACTCTTTAATACTTATTTGAGGATTTTTAAATGTACTTCCACAAGATCCATACTCTTCTACTTTTGGTAGTTTACTCTCTCGGATATTTACAATCGCGTTATATATACTTAAAGGAGTAATCTCTTTGCCCTCTAACTCTTCCTTAATCCCACTGTACTCTAAATATTTACTATCTACTTCCACTTTATATTTATACAACCTAAAGGTAACATCCTTAATTAATACTTTCTCCTTAAGCTCATTTTTAAATATACTATCCCTATACCCAAACTTACATTCTATATTACTTAATACATACTCTTTCCAATCCTCTAGATTAAGATATGTAACAGAAAGTAATATATCTTTTATCTCAATACCGTATGCACCTACATTTTGAATAGGGGTAGCTCCTACAGTACCTGGTATTAATGCTAAGTTATGAATCCCTAAAAACTGCTTCTCTACACACCACTGTACAAATTCATCCCAATCTTGCCCTGCACTAACCTGTATATCAATGTAATCATCTGTTTCATTTAATATTTTCTTCCCTTTGTTTTTTACTAAAATGATTGTACCTTTGAAATCTTTTGTAAACAGTATATTAGAACCTCCACCAAGTATTATGAATGGGATATTCATAATATATTTTTCTAATATCTTTTTTGAAAAATCACTCTCTTTCTCTAATATTAAGAGAGTATCTGTATAGCATTCTACCTTAAAGGTATTGTAATCCTTTAAGGATATATCTTTTACTACCTTCATTAACAAAGTATATATGAAAATTGAAAAAAACAGTAGTACTAGATACTTTTTAAAATATCAGTTAACATCCTGTGTGCAGCATTAATTGGGAAGAGTTTCTCTAATTTCTCACTATCTATTTTTCTAATCTTTTTCTTCTCTTCTAATCTCTCTATCTCTTTTCTTAGATTACAATTCTCTAAATATTTCTCTTCTAATATATTTGTACTACCAATATCTTCTAATACCTTCGCGTTAAGATATTGCTCATTATGTGTAACCCATGGTATTGGAATTAAGAGTGCATATTTTTTTAATACCCCTATTTCATATACAGTATTAGCTCCAGATCTTCCTACAAACAAATCCATACTATTTAATACATACCCTATACTTTTCTCATCAATATATTTTTTTATTACAAACCTACTTTGTAAATCTTCAGAGAGAGAAATCTTTTTATCTATAGCTTTATCAAAATCTTTATGTATTTCGTTATCACCTGTTTGAAGTAATACTCTGTAAGAGGAAAGTAAATCCTCTATACACCCAATTACTTTTTCATTTAGTACATGAGAGCCTAAACTTCCTCCTGAAATATATATGAAAGGGAGGGAGGAATTGTTTTCTACTAGCTTTACGATATCAATATCTGTATTTTCATTTTTTTGTTTAAGAAATATTTCCTTTCTTACTATATTACCTACGTGTACTACTTTCTTCTCTTTAAAATATCTGCTTGATTCCCTAAAGGCTAAATATATTTTTTTAGCAAATCTTCCTATTACTCTATTTGAAAGCCCTACAGATGCTGTTTGTTCATGAAGATATATTGGTTTATTAAAAAGTATACCCGCAATACATACAGGTACAGATACAAAACCTCCTGTAGAGATTAATATATTTGGTTTCTGTTTACTTAGAATTGAGATTGAATCAAAAAATCCTAAAATAGTTCTAAAGAGTAATGGAATTGTTCTAAGAGAAACTTTTCTTTGAAATTTACCTGCTCTAATGTAGTACTTATTTACATTAACATCTTTAAAACTTCTCATATCTAAAGAATTTCCTACACTCTCTCCCTCCATTCCTAAATCACCTCCTACATATGTAAGATTGTTAGAAGGTATATCGAAGTCTTCTATTAGGGTAGATATTAGAGATTTTGCAACAGAGATATGTCCTCCACTACCTCCTCCAGTTATTAATATCTTTATTTCTGATTTAAGCATCTTGTGTATATCGACTAACATTTAAAAGTAATCCTAAAGCCATCATCGTTACTATTGTACTAGATCCTCCGTATGTTAGGAATGGTAGAGGTATTCCTGTTAGTGGAACTAACCCTACATTAGCAGCCATATTTAGAAATGCTTGGCATGTTAACCATATTGTTATTCCTGTAGCTAGTAGTTTACCCTGTTTATCTACACTGTGTAGCGCTATTCTAAATCCCCTTAACAGAAAGAATATCCATGAAAACACTATTAAAGCTCCTCCCCACAAACCTAACTCTTCGAGTAATACAGCAAAGGTAGAGTCTGTAAATGCGGTATTCTCTACTAGATATCCAAATCTCTGACGAGATTGACCAAATCCTTTACCCCAGAATCCTCCACTCCCAATTCCTATTAATATCTGTTGCATTTGATATCCTGTACCTTGAGGGTCAGAGACTTCACCTGTTAGAACTAAATTAAAATATGTTTGTAAGCGAGAAACTCTATACGGTTCTAAGATTGCAGCAATTATTCCCAAGGGGATGGTTAGGAGAAGTACTCCCAAAGATCCTACTGTATGTGCTCTATCCTTTCCTGATACAAAGAACATTAAGAATGCTGTTATACATATTATCATTGTAGTACCCAAATCAGGTTCTAGTAGTATTAGTAATGCTACACTTCCTAGTATTGCAACAAAACCAGCTAAGCTTTTTAGAAAACCTTTCTTAAAGGCATCTTCAAATTTAGTATAGTTGTGTTCTCTTTTAGAAAGCCATGTAGAGAAGTACATTATTACAGCTAACTTAGCAAATTCTGCAGGTTGTATTTGAGGTAAACTACCAATCTGAAACCATCTTTTAGAACCATTAGTTGCCTCTCCAACAATTAATACTAATATTAGTAGTATGACCACCCCTAATAGCAAGAGAAATGAGCCCTTTAAAAGCTTTCTGTAATCAACAAAGTAAAATATTAAAGCAGGTACTATTCCTAGTACTAACCAAAGTAATTGTAACTGTGCAAAGTAAAACTGATTACCTAATTCTTGACTAGCTTTATATACACTAGCATCATATATCATTACTATGCCAAATATGGCCATTGCGATTGTAAAAAAGAGCACAGACTTATCAGGTGCATGTGCTTTTGAGGAAGCTTTCCTTTTTGATTTAGGTTTTCTTGTCATTGTATCCCTATTAATATACTATATATCTTAATATGACTCAAAGTAAAAGAAAGATGGTTTTAGTAGTAGGTGGGCCAGGTGGTTCAGGTAGTTCCACTATTTCCCATATGCTTGCTCAACATTTTAAATTACCAAGGATATATGCTGGAGATCTGTTTAGAAAAGAGGCCAAGGAGAGAGATATTGAATATTTTGAGGAGTTCTTACAACAGATTTCAAAGGGAGGTAATTCCCTAGATTTAGAAATAGATGGGATGTTAGAAGAGTATGCGAGAAGGGGTAATATTGTAATCGATAGTAAGGTATTTGGTGCATTAGCAAAAGAGAAAAAGATTCCAATTACTGCATCAATATGGATAGATGCGAATATTCATACTAGGGTAATGAGACATTTAGGTAGAAGGGAGATTAAAGGTCTAAGAAGGATACCGGAATATTTAAAAATTAAGTACAATTTAAAGAGGAGATGGAAGATAGATAGGGAGAAGTATAAGAGGTTGTACAAGATTAAGTATGAAAAACCCTCTTTGTATTACGATATTGTTTTGGATACTTCTAGAATAAATGAGGAAGAGACATTTAAATTAATTTTGGAGAAACTAAAAGATGGAGGATATATCAAAGAGTAATACAAATACACCAATTACAAATGATGAAGATACGAATCTAGTACAAGATAGTGAAGTAATAGATCAAACAACTAATCCAGAGGATTTAGATAGTATGTGGTTAAGATGGAAGTGTCTTCACTGTGGATTTGTATATGAGGGAGTACAGGAGTTAAAGAAATGTCCAAAGTGTGGTAATGAGAATCCTGACTTATTTGGTGATGTTGATTAATATGCCGAGAGGGGGAATCGAACCCCCACTCTATTGCTAGAACGGGATTTTAAGTCCCGCGCGTCTGCCTATTCCGCCATCTCGGCTAAGAGTTATGTATTTTAAACTAGATTTTAGCTTTTATCAATATATTACTATCCCTATATATCCTAAATATGACCAGTAATATTTAAAGGAACTTACTGATTGATATCTTCTTCCAAGCCATGGATCATTTGTAATAACTGTAGTTGGAGACTCCGGTGTCCCTATATACCCCACTATTATCTCAGAGTGCATACCTTTGTATCCTGTATATCCTCCATCTAGTGTAAATGCACCCTTCGGAAGTGTTCTACCATTGTAAACATATACTAATACAGGATTACCTTTCTTTACTTCCGAAAGAGCTGAGGTAAGATTCCAACTACTTTTTACAGTATTACTAACTCCTTTACTAGAGATATATGAGGATATTGGTCCCCAATGAACACCATACTTATCTACCCAATCAGCATTTGGGTCTAATCCAACTCCAACGGAGGATTTAATAGAGGACTCTGAAACAGAAACTCCTTTGTAAGCTAATACCATCCTAGCTGCAGCTAAGTTACATGTAAAGGATTCTTGTTGGTAGTAGAGAGGTACATTTAGTAAGAATGTTTGATGCTTTGTAGTAAAAGATGTAGATATTGTAGAGGTAGAATCTATACCATATATCGCTTTTATACCCTTCCCTATACTTACTGTATATTTAGTACTGTAAGGTAGTGTATTTGCAAATTTGTAGTAAAGAGTATTTCCATTCCATGAGAAGGTACCATTTATACTAGGAGAAATTGAAAATCTCTCCTGTACAGTAGTATGATCCACAGGTTGGTTAAATGTAAGAGATATTGAAGAGGTTGTTAAAGATACATTTGTAGACCAATTTCTTGGAGATGCATACAGTAATGATACATAACCAGGAGTTTTAAATGTTAATGTAATATCTTGCTCAATATATCCTCCTAAGATATTCTCTAAACCTTTTAATATCGTTATCTTATACTCTGTATTTTTGGCAAAACTACTCTCTGGGGTAAATATTAATTGCTTTTTATCAGAGGAAAGAGATATCTCCCCATCTATAGCTGGGGATATTAATATCCTGTCTTTAAGAGTATCCTCATTAATAGGGACTTCAAAATTAATCTTTAAGGGCTCACTATTAGATACATACCCACTCTCCCTGTTAAAACTTGTAATACCAGGAGCAGGAGCAGTTTTAAATGTTAATTCACTCTCTACCTCTTCTGATTGAGTAGAAATCTTTTCTAAAGTGAGAGGATTGTAAATGATGATACTCTTAATTACTTCTAGATTATATTGAGTACCCTGTTTTAATTTTTCAGGTTGTATTGTAACAGTATCATCTAAATCTCTAATGATTTTGTATTCAGCATAGGGTGTAAATACCGCAGACCACTCTATTGATTGTTGATCTTTACTATCTAAATCCAATGTAATGGGTTGTATTACACTAACATTCTCAATATCAGTTCCTAATACGACCTCTTCTATCTCAGGAGCTTTAGGTGTAAAGAACTCCTGACTATTTTCATGCTTATTTGCCCAAGGAAATATTCTTTGAATACCAGTTGTATATATTACAACCTTTTGGCCTGGTAAAAATGACTCTAAAGGCACTATCTTTACACTTTCTACAAGAGTCTCTAATCCAAGGAAATATTCATATTCTAATGTAATATTACTCTCGGGTGAGATTGTAATCCTTAAGTCAGATTTTTTAAGTGGAGATGTAAAGTTTAATGTAATCTCTCCTGCTGTTTCTAATACTTTACTATCTTTAGACATTGATACATGGGGAACTGTAAAGAGAGATACAATGCAAAGGGCAAGTGTAAGGGTAAATATTAAGGATATTTCTGTAAGTGTAAAAATCTTTAATACTTTTCTTTTTCTAAATATCGTTAATATCTGTTTTAGAAAATATATTAAAGAAGAAATACCTAAAGGTATTAAAATATATATTAAATTGTTTCCAAAAAAGGATTTAAGATATGAATCAAAGAAAAAGTATGTACAAGCAGTAAGAAGTAAGAGTATGCTACCAACAATTAAATATCTAAAGGTAAATTTTATTTTCTTCTTTTTCCTTTTTTTAGTTCGTATCAAAAAAAATAGAATGGATATTGATAGCCATATTAAAAAGAAAGAGAGTAAGAAGATTCTTACAGTAAAATTAGGAAGGTTATCACTAACCTCTGTTATCCAATTTTCAAATTCCATTACTTAAGTTTTACAGTATATTCGTGTACTTTATCAAGTGTTAGAAATATTACAGGGCCACTATCATTATCATATGAATATTGGTATACATATTTAAGAGCCCCTTCTATATTAGGCCCCTCTTTGTAGAACCAGTGTGGGTGGGAAAGGAATGTAATTACGGTATCCTTTTTAGCAATACCTCCATTGTAATTACTCTTAAAGTTAGAGATTAATTTCTCCGAGGTATATGCCCATGAGTCTCCACCATTGTTTGGATATTCCCATATATTAATATTAGGTTTATTAGTAAGATTTTGATCTTTGTCATTCATTTGGTATGGTTGTGTCGTATTTTTTAAGTTCCAATGACCTACTAATTGGTTACTACCGTGTATGTAATATGTTCTACCAGAAGATTCAATATTAAAACCTAAATTTTTTAATACTAAAATATTCTCTTCATCTATATACCAACCTCCTGCTCTATACATTGTAGGTTGTTCTAAACCATTCTTTTCATACTGATTAAGAGACCACTGTATGATTTTTTTGTAATCATCATATCCATAGTTACTATTTGGAGTATCATGACCATTACCAGTAGGACTTCCCCACGCAGGATCATTGTTTACTGTAACTCCACTAGCCTCTATTAACTTGTTGTACATATGTAAATGTAACCCAATACTCTCTCCTTCTCTATTTTTAACCCAATCTGTTAAGTATTGAGCTCTTGTTTTAGAAAGATATATGTATATATATGGGTTGAAGAAGTGTGTCATTGGTACAGAGTAAGTAGAAGATATTCTACTCATCTCCTTTAAATATTCCTCTTTTACATCAAATCCTTCCCAGTCTATTGTCCATGTAACATATACAGGGTGTGATACATTAAAGGAGAATGATTTAGAGAGTGTAGCTTCACAAGCAGAGGATTTTACAAGCAATTTATACTCTCCATCTTCTAAGTTCTCAATTGGTATATTTATATTCCATTTCTCATTCTCATATACAGCATCATATATATCATCATTTAAATCATATGTAACTAATACCTCATCTTTAGGTAAATCTATCTCCATATCTATGGAGTTAATATCAGTATATGGGGATTTTACATACCATTTTTTGGGTACGCTTAAATTAGAGAGTTGCTCTTTTGCACTCTCTTCTAACTGTATACAGGGATTAGTAGTACCACCTTTTACTTCGGTATCTATCTCTTTCTCCTGCCTATCTAATTGTTTTAGAAATACTGAAGTAGATATTAAGGATATTAATATTACAAGCAGTATTAAGAGTTTTTTACTCATACTTAATTATACCATTTTACGACGAAATACTATAGGGTGGAGAAGTAAGAGGGAAAATATACCTAGATTAACTAATATGCTTAAAAGGGGATTAATACTTGCTTTAAAGAAGTATACGGCTAAAAATACAAAGAGTGTAGAAAGGAAGAACTGATCTAATGGATATTTACCAATATTTGTAAAAAGCTTAAATATACCCTTAGAGAGGAAGTTTATAAATCTTCTGTATATTAGGATTATAACGGGGATATATATGAATGTGTAGAGGAGAAAAAGGGGTGATGGGGGCCACCTATACCAGTGTGAGAGATTAAAAGAAAGTAATACAGCAAAAAGTGTAATTGATGATATTAATACCATTGTTAATATCTTCCCACTATTATACTTACTTATTAATATCCCTAATGAATATATTGGTAAGTAGTATGTTAATGGGAATATGTGTACTGATTTATAACCGAATATATTCTCTAAAAGTATTCTAATGGAATCTGTATATGTATATTTTGATATTTCTGTATACACAATACTTCCTAATATATATATTAATATGGTAATTAATATTAACCAGAAAGGTTTAGATATTAAATATTTTATCTGTTTAGAAAATATTAATGGTACAAAGGAAAATATGATAAAGGCTATTAAAAATTCCGTAAAAGTAGGTATATTTCTAAGTAGTACGATATCTGTAATCTTACTAAAAGATATGCCACTATCAAGAATGAAAGTAATAAAGATACCAAGTATTACGTATACCATATAGATCTCTAATACTCTATTTAATGTATCTTTGAGTTTAAATTTAATATCTTTTTGTATCTTAAGGCCGTTTAGATAGGCTGATGAAAAGAGAAATATTGAAAAACATAGGGTTACTCCTGCTGTAGTAAAGATATCAAGTATGGGGTTTTTACCAAGGTAAAGAAGGGTGTTAACATGGGTAATGGTCATTAAAAGGATGGCTGTAGCTCTAAGAAAATCAATACTTAAGTCTCTTTCCTTCATATATATTTATATCATATATCAATGGAAATTAGGTGACGATGGGACTCGAACCCATGATAGTGGTTTTGCAGACCACGGCCTTAACCAGCTTGGCTACGTCACCTAGCGATTAAGATCCAATTACATCTTTTACCTTGATGATTTCTAATATACTGTTATTGGATCTATTTTTAATAGAACTGCCACTAATAATAGCAATTTTATCATTTAAATCCAACTCTCCGTATGAATATATACACTCTACACTACTTAAGATTGCACTATCCCTATCTGTGGGGAAATCTTTAAGGTAGTATCCTTTAACTCCTCTTACTAAGGAATTTTGTCTAATTCTTTGTATATCATTACTAATTTCCCATATCGGGATATTAAGTCTGTGTCTAGCTAAACTTAAAGATGTCTTACCACTTTGGGATATTACAATGATTCCTTTAAGGTAAAGGTTATTTGCTAAATCAAATACACTACTACATAGTTCATCTGTTTCAATGGAAGCCTGAGTATATCCCCCTACTTTCTGAGGCCTAAGTACATTCTCTACCTTTAAAGCAATATCATTCATCATTTTAATACTCTCTACTGGGTACTGACCAGTAGAACTCTCTGCAGAAAGCATTACAGCATCACATCCATCCATAATGGCATTAGCTACATCACTTACCTCTGCTCTTGTAGGTCTAATATTATCTCTCATACTCTCTAACATTTGAGTTGCTACTATCACTGGCTTACCAACACTCCTACATTTAAATATCATCTGTTTTTGGATGACTGGAACCTCTTGTAGAGGTATCTCTACTCCCATATCTCCTCTTGCAACCATTATTCCATCTACAAGTGCTAATATCTGATCAAAGTTATCTATCCCTTCTCTATCTTCTATCTTAGCTATTAACTTAGTATTACTCTTACCCATTACCTCTCTTACTACTGCTACATCAGTTACATTCCTAACAAAGGAAGCAGATATGTAATCAAAATTATGTTCTACTGCATATTTAATATCTTCTCTATCCTTATCACTAAGTGTAGGGAAATTTAAATGAGTATTGGGTACATTAACAGTCTTTTTAGGCTTAAGAATCCCTCCCTGTACTATCTCACAAAGTACCTCTTGTCCTTTAATATCTATTACATTTAAAACAATACTACCATCATCTAAAAGAATTGTACTATTTCTTGTAATATCTTGGTGTAGTGTAGGATATGTAGTAGCTATATACTTATCAGAGAGTTGATTACTATTAAAATATCCTTGCGAAACTATTATTAATGTGTCTTTCACTTTAAGATATTTCTCTGATTCAAAACCAGTTACTCTAATCTTATGCCCCTTTGTATCTAACATTATCCCTACTCTTGGAGATATACTCCTAATCATTCTAGATACTCTATCTAATTCATCAAAATCAGCAAAGGAAGCATTAATACGTGCTACATCCATACCATTACTAATCATATCTTTTAGTACATTTGCATCCCAAGAGGATGGACCTATTGTAGCTACTATTTTTGTTTTACAGAAATCTTTCATCAATATATCTAAAATATACATTAAGAGTAACTTAAGTAACAAGTAAACTACTATCCTATATTATTACTGTTTGCAAATATCTATTAGTAGTATGTACAATGCTATTAGATATATAACATGAGGGGGTATATATATATGAGTAGAATATTAAAGAAATTAATCCAATTCCTTTTAGTAGGATATTTTGTTTTTAATATCTTTAAAGGTTTTGTATTACCTACAAACTATATATATATTATCGCCCTATTTTTAATATTCTCTTTTACAATATTTCTGTCTTCGATAATATTAAATTTTCTTACAATAAAAGAAAATTTCATAACTACAATATTAATGAGTACTCTACTTTGTATAGGGGTATTCTTTTTAGTAGAGGGTTTTATGCCTGGTTTTCAGATAGAGCAGTATACATTTGAGGGCTTAGATACAGGTAATCTTGTTGTTAACTCTTTTGAAGTAACTAAGATTCTTACTATGATATTTGCTAGTGTTACATTCTCCTTTATTACATCTGTATTAAATGTTCTTGAGAAAACTTCGTAATATTGTATAATCGACAGTATGAATCCTAACTTACAAAATATCCTTCTTTATGTTCAGATTGCTGTGTGCATTCTTGTGGTTGTATCTGTATTACTTCAAAATAGGGCTGAAGGATTAGGTAAAATGTTTGGTGGTGGTGGAGAGGTATTTAGGACTAAAAGAGGATTAGAAAAATTTCTTTACTACTTTACTATATTTTTAGCTGTCCTCTTAGTAGCTATATCTCTTCTGTTATATAAATACTCTTAATTGTAGTAAGTAATGTCTAAAGAAGAAAAGTCTGAGAAGAAAAATAGGCTAGTATCAATGAAGGAAGCTTTCCTAAGGATTAACCCATCTAAAACTGTTATTAAGGTTGGTATTAAGAAAAAAGAAAGTTTTAGAGATTGGTTATGGAATTATCCTTCAAATTTGTCTAACTTTTTCCAAAAAACATCCCCTATTAGCTTCATATTAGTATTTCTTTTATTAGGTAGTTCACTTTTTTTCTTTTTTAGAAGTGATATATTTGCTACAGCTATTTCAAATGAAAAAAACGATGTATTTGTAGAGGGTAATATTGGTGCTATATCTTCTTTTAATCCCCTATTTGCTACCCAAAATCCTGTAGATAGTGATATACAGGCTTTAGTATTTGAAAAATTCATAAATATATCTAATGATGGTAAACCACAAGATGGTATCGCTATTGATTGGATAGTGTCTTCAGATGGTAAAATATATGATTTTGTAATTTCCCTAGATCATACTTGGCAGGATGGAGAACCTCTCACTATGGAGGATATCCTTTTTACTTTTGATATCTCAAAGGAGCTTTCTTCAAACTTAGGGTATGATACAGTAGGTTCTGCTCTTAGTGATGTTAAGATAAATATGATATCGGAAGATAAGGTGAGATTTACATTACCAGAGAGTAATGCAACTTTCTTTGAAGCTATTTCTGTGTATATTGTACCTGCTCATAAATTTGAAGATATTCAATTAGCAGACATACCTTTTAGTTCATTTGCTAAATATCCAGTAGGTTCTGGTCCATATGAAGTGTATAGATCTGAACCTAATGTAGTATATCTTAAAGCTTCTAATTACTTCTGGGTAACACCTAAGATAGAGACATTCATATACCGACTCTACTCTGACTATGAGAGTTTAGAGGCAGCCTTTAGAAATGGGATATTAGATGCAATGGGTGGGGTTAATGGTAGTGATATGTCATATATTGATGAATATTCAGGTTTTGGTATAAAGGAAGTAACTCTTAATTCCAGATTAAGGATGATATTTTTTAATACAAGAAAAGAAAAATTACAAAGTAAAGAGATTAGACAAGCGTTAAATTATTTAACTAATAAAAGTAAACTCTTAGAATTAAGTAATGTATCTGGCTCACTGGCTAATGGTCCGATAGCTGCTAGTTCATGGGCATACGATAGTAAGGAGGTTTCTGTATATGAATTTAATCAAGAGAAGGCTAATAAGATATTAAATAATTTGGGGTACTCTAAAAATGAAGAAACTGGGTACTATGAGAAAGAGGATAAAAAGATTTTAAGTTTTACTCTTTCGTACTATGATAATGATTTAAATGAGAGATTAGCTAATTCTTTAAAAGAGCTTTGGAGACAGGAGGGTATAGTATTAAATCTAGAACCTCTTTCATATAAACAGATTACACAAGAGATTGTAGCTACTAGAGATTTTGAATTACTAATGTTTGAAGTAGAGACTACAGTAGATCCAGATCAGTACAATCTATGGCACTCTCTTAAGAGTAACTACCCAGATTTAAATATATCAGGATATAGCTATGAGAGAGTAGATATACTTTTAGAAGATGCAAGAAGGAGTACTAAGTTAGATACTAGGAAGAAGAATTACTCCCTTTTCCAAAGGTATTTAACACAAGATTCACCAGCTATATTCCTATATCATCCTAACTACACATATGTAGTTAAGGATAGTGTAGAGATCTCTGATATTAGTAATATATTCTATCCTTATCAAAGATTTGATAATGTAGAGTATTGGAGTAAGTAATTGCCAAGAGGGGGATTTGAACCCCCACCTT
>JAVEVH010000003.1:0-53656 GCA_034005145.1 Candidatus Dojkabacteria bacterium
CTTCTCAATTAGATTTTGAAATAGAGGAAGAGACATTTAATGCTATTAAAGAAAGCTTACCTGTAGCAAAGCAGGTTTCAATGGAGAGAATTAGGGATGAATTTATGAAGTTACTTTTAAATTCTCCTAAGCCTTCTAAGGGTATAGAGTTAATGAGACAAACTGGCCTATTAAATATCTTTCTTCCAGAGTTACTAGAAGGATATGGTGTTGAACAGAAGCTTTTTCATGCTCATGATGTATATACACACAGTATTAGGACATGTGATTTTGCGCAGGATTCTGTTAAGTTAGCTGCATTACTACATGATATTGCTAAACCTAGAACAGATATGGGTAATGGACACTTCTACGGTCATGATGTTGTTGGTGTAGAGATGGTAGAAACCATTTTGAAGCGTTTAAAATTTTCTAAATCAGAGATAGAGAGGACTAAACTACTTGTTAAAAACCATATGTTTTACTACCCTCATTCCCAACTTGAAAGTAAGAAAGAGGGTGAAATTTCTCTAAGTCAATGGAGTGATTCAGCTGTAAGAAGATTTTTAAATAGGGTAGGGGAAGAGAATGTTGAAGACCTTTTTAAATTAAGGATAGCGGATGCTACCTCTAATCCTAACTCACCATTCCAACCCGAAGAAATTACTGAGTTACAGAAACATATTTCCAAAGTAAGAGCACAGGATATGGCACTAAAGGTAACAGATTTAGATATTAAGGGGGAAGATTTACAGGCAATAGGGGTTAAACCTGGTCCTCAGATGGGTAGTATATTAAAAAGATTACTAGATATCGTTATCGAGGACCCTTTAATGAATACAAAAGAGAAACTGTTGGATGAAGCTAAGCATATGTTGTAATATTAGAATAATTAATTTTGTTAACTGCCTGATATGAAATTGAAATTCTGTGGAGCTGCCAGAACAGTTACAGGTTCCTGTTACTATGTGGATACTGGTTCGTACAAATTTTTAGTAGATTGTGGTGCTTTCCAAGGTAAGGATAACTTAGATGCTCTTAATTATGAGCCTTTTCCATTTGATCCTACTCAGTTAGATGCAATATTTCTAACACATGCTCACTATGATCACTGTGGAAGGATTCCCATACTAGTTAAACAGGGATTTAAGGGTCGAATTATTGGTACTCAACCTACAAGAGATTTAGCTAAAATAGTGTTGTTAGATTCTACTAAATTACAACAAGAAGAGTATGAAAGATGGCAATCTAAAAGTAAGATGCAAAAACCTTCGACAAATCTCTCGGAGGAAGGTTCTCTATATGCTGAGAGAAAGCCTCTTTTTTCTGAAGCAGATGTAGAGGGTATGTTTGAGCTTTTTGATGTATATCCATACGGATCATCTATTGATTTAAAGAAAGGGGTTGAATTTAGAATGAGAGATGCAGGACATATATTAGGATCTGCTATGATTGAATTCTGGATTAAGACTGCTGAGGGTAGAGATAGGAAGATTGTATTTAGTGGAGACTTAGGACAGCCAGGTGCAAGGATTGTAAGAGACCCTGATTTAGTAAGAGAGGCAGACTATGTAATATGTGAGGCTACATACGGTAATAGGTTGCATAAAAATAAAGATGAAACTGTATTAGAATTGCTTTCCATATTAAAACAGGCTCAAGAAGAGGGTGGTAATGTTTTAATTCCATCTTTTGCAATTGAAAGAACTCAAGAGCTTCTGTATGAGATTAATCTTTTTGTTGAGAATAAACTACTTAATAACATAGAGGTGTATTTAGATAGCCCTATGGCATCTAAGGCGACATCTGTTTTTAAACAGTATCCAACTTTCTATGATGAAGATGCTAGAAGATTACTAGAAAAAGGAGATGATCCATTTCATTTCCAAGGGTTAGTTGCAGTTGATTCTGCAGAAGAATCTAAGAGATTGATCTCTAAAAAGGGAGTAGTCATTATTGCTGGTAGTGGAATGTGTACTGGAGGAAGGATAGTACATCATATTAAGAATCATATAGAGAAAGAAAATACTCATATGATTTTTGTTGGATATCAAGTAGATGGTACATTGGGTAGAAAGATTGTAGAGAAAAGCCCTGAGATTAGAGTAATGGGACAGAGATTAGAAGTAAAAGCACAGATTCATACCTTAGGAGGATTTTCTGCTCATGGAGATCAAAGAGATTTAAGATATTGGTTAAGAAGTTTTGGTCACTCTCCAAAAAAGATTTTCATTGTACACGGTGATGAAGAAATCGCTATTGGTTTTGGCAGTAATATTAAATCTGAATTAGGAATAGATGTTGATGTACCTAAATTAAATGAAGAGTTTGAGCTTAAGTAATATGAGTGTTAAACAGATTTTAGATATAGAAAAAGATATAAAAGAATTGAACATACAGGGTGCAACCAATGTTGCCATTGCTACATTGGAAGGTATGAAAATTTTCATTGAAGAGAGTAATGTATCAGATAAAGAGCTGTTTTACAAAGAGTTAGAAAGAGTAGGTAATAAATTAGCTAATGCTAGATTGAATGAACCCTTGGCACGAAATGGAGTTAAGTATGTAACTCATCTGTTTAAAAAGAAGAAGGATGATTTACACTCCATTAATGATATGAAACAGCAGCTGTTAGACTACTGTGATGAATACCTTTTTAAGATATCTGATTCCAAGAGAAGTATAATTGAATTAGGTCTTCCATATGTTAAACATTTTGAAAATGTTCTTACTCATTGTCACTCATCTACTGCAGTAGCAATATTGAAAGGAATAGGGGGATTAAATAGTTCATTTGATGTTGTTTGTACAGAAACTAGACCTCTTTTTCAGGGTAGAACTACTGCTAAAAGTCTTTTAGATGACGGTATTTCTACCACTATGATAGCTGATAGTGCTGCAGAGTCTTTTATAATAGGAAGGGGTTCTGTTTCTATAGATGCAATCTTTATTGGATGCGATCAGATTACTCTAGATGGATACTGTATAAATAAGATTGGAAGTTGGGGTATAGGGATGGCAGCTAACTTAGCAAGTAAGCCGTTATATGTAGTTTCACCACTTTTAAAGGTTGATCCATATATTAAAGCTAAAGATATTTCTATAGAAATTCGTGAAGATGATGAATTATGGAGTGAGGCACCAAAGGAGCTTAAGATGTTTAACCCTGCCTTTGAGATAGTTGATGCAAAACTTATTACTGGTTTTATGACCGAATTTGGTATTATTAAACCAGAAGAGATTCATGATATTGTTAGAGCTAAATATACATGGCTTTTTGATGATTAATTTAAAATATTAAAAATATGGCACTATACCTTAAGAGTAAGAAATTTGATCTAGGAGCAGGTAAAAACTTGTTTGTTTTGATGAATAGTGAGGATGCTGATGATCTAGGAGTTAAGGAAGGAGAGATCCTTTTACTAGGTTTTAAGGATGTAGAACTTTACGTAAAAGTTATAATAACTGAGAGTGAGGTAATGCAAGGAGAAGTGGGTCTGTATGAGGAATTAACAGAGGAATATCATATCCCAGAGGGTAGAAAGATACTACTTGATATACCAGCTCCTACTAAGTCACTTGATGCTCTTAGGAAAAAGATCTCTGGCCATAGGCTAAATGAGGAGGAATTACTCTCCATTATGGAAGATATAGGGTCTAGGAGGCTTAAGGAGACGGAGGTAGCATTTTTTGTAGCTACTTTCTTTAGTCCAGGTTTTGATGATGATGAGATTACTTGGATGACAAAAGGCATGGCCCAATCAGGAGAGATTTTAGACTTTAAATATATAAAAGATAATAAAGGATTAGTAATTGATAAGCATTCAATAGGTGGAACAGCAGGTAAAGGTATTACTCCAACCTTAGTTCCAATATTAGCAGCAGCTGGTTTGGTAGTACCCAATACATCTACAAGAGCAATTACTTCTCCAGCAGGTACCACGGATATTTTAGAGAGTGTAATGCCTGTGTCGCTGACTAAAGAGCAAGTATATGAGGTTGTAGAGAAAACAGGTGCTTGTATGATATGGGGAGGCTCCCTCTATTTAGCTCCTGCTGACGATGAAATCATTAATGTAGAGAGGTCTTTAAGGATACAGGAATTCCAGAAGGTATTAGTAAGTATAGTTGCTAAGAAAATAGCAATGGGGTCTACATTTGTTCTAATAGATTTACCATATGGTAAGGGTACTAAATTAGAGAAGCCAGATGATCTAGAATTTTTAAGTAGAGAATTTGAGAAACTCTTCCATAGGTTTGGTATAAAGTGTGTAACATACAAAAGGATAGTTAAGGGTCCAGATGGTAATGGAGTAGGTCCTCTACTAGAAATGAAGGAGTGTTTGAAGGTACTTGAAAGAGATGAGAAACGTTCAGAGGCACTAGAGGATGTAGTAGTAGAGATGGCAGCCATAATATTTGAGAACAACGGTAAGGCACAAAAGGGTATGGGTAAAAAAGTTGCACTAGAGCTATTAGATTCAGGAAAAGCATTAAAGAAATTCTGGGATATAGCTAAGGCACAAGGAGAAAAGAATGTAATTAAGTCTTCTGATATCAAACTTGGTTCTCTCACACATGAAGTTAAAGCTACTAAAAGTGGAGAGATAAAGAGTATATGGACAAGAGAAATAGTAGAAGTTGCTAGATCATTGGGTACTCCAAAGATTAAAGAAGCAGGTATATATTTCAATAAGATGCAGGGAGATAAGGTAGTAAAGGGAGATACTCTTATGACTCTATACGCTACTACAAAAGATAGAATGGAAGATGGTATTAAGGCTGTTGATTTGGAGAAATTCTTTGAGATTTAGCCCTCCTTATTAATACTGTAATAAGGGAGAGTAACAATATTAGCAATATTAGTACTACTAGTATTGGTAATATTATTATAAATGCTTTTCCGATAGTTGTAGTTTTTACTAATATATTTAGAGTATCTTTTACATTCATATCTTCTTGCTCAGATGCAATATCACTGTATGAGAGTAGGGTATCTGTTTCAGGTATGTCTTTTTGTTCTACAGCGTAAACTTGAATAGAGTAGTTTTCTTTGGTAAAGGTATCTAAGTCTATACTATCTGCAGTATATACTCCTAAGTTAGTATCATCATCACTAAAGAAGCTCTCCCAAAGTACTGAATCTAAATTAGTACCAATTTGCATATTAACACTCTCATATGAAGGATCAATACTTAACCATCCATACTCAGGTACCCATACCTGTACCCATTGGTGTGGTACATTATCATCATCTGTTTTCTCTTCAATACCAATATAACCAACAGCAGCTCTAGAGGGAATACCCTGTGCACGAAGTAGGGCAATCATAGAGTCAGAGTACTCCATACATACAGAAGCTCCTCCTTGTAGTGCTGCTTTTGCCCCAATTCTTTCATTACTACTCTCTGCTTTTTCATTGTCATACTCTAATACCTCATTTATATATCCATATGTACTTCTAATTACATCTAAAAAGTATTCTTTCTCTTCTACTAGTTCGGATGCTTTAGATTGTATAAAGGAGTCTGTGGATTCCCAATACTTTGTAGGTAATAAATATTGAGAGAGTTTACTATCATTTTTTACAAGGTTTCTGTATTCAGAATATTTAAGATTAGGAACACTTCTCATATTCTCATACTCATCCTGTTCTAACCATATATATCCTGAGATTAGAATATCATTATCTTTGTTAGCAGGTACTTCGAAAGTACCTACAACATTACCTTCTAAATCTATTGTTACCTTACTAGGTTTAGGATATATCTCCTCTATCATTACTCTTTGATTAGTTTCAGCGAACTCCCTTGGCAATGGTACTTGATATATGTTTGTAGAAAGAGCACTAAGAGCAAAGGAGTATTTCTCAGGTACAATATTATCTGTCTTAGGAGCTTTTAAATTAATTTCAAATCTAAATACTCTTGCTGTTCCAAATTCCAAATATACAGGTATCCCAACCCTGTCCTCTCCTTTAAAAGAGTAGGTTGTTTTAGAATCTTTTGTATTAGAGGTTGTGTATGTAGAAGGATATATCTTACTTAGAGGTGCTATCCCACTATCTACTACTAAATCTAAATTGTATTCAATCTTTGTAGTAGTACCAGAAACCTCATCCTTTTGTGTAAACTGTGTATCCTCATGAAGAGCAGGTACCTGTATAGCTACCCAATCTTTTACATTACGCACATAGATATGAGTTTTGTAATTAAGATTAACAACATATACAGAACCATATGTTGTTGTTTTGTAATTAGGTACATTAATATAAATACCCTGTCCTAATTCTAATTCCTCTACTGTATATGGTACTTTACTTCCTGTATTACTAGTTACCTCCAAGCTATCTAGTTTGTACTGTCTTTCTAATTCAATTTCGTAATCTTTACCCGAAGAGGAGTCTGGTATATGAAATATCTTTTCTCCCTTTGTTGAGAAAAGGTACTCCCTGTTATTTACCTTCCTTAAAAACTGAGTATCAACCTCTACATAATCTTTACCTGTTGTATAGTTTACTGTTGTAGTATTAATGAATTCAAAATCATATGTAACAGCATCTACCTTTGTAAAAAAGAGAAGTAGTAATGGTAAAAACAAGAATGTTTTTCTGAGCAGTTTGTACATTTCCATATATCGATATATTACTTTAGAATTAACATCTTTGAAAGTGGTATAATTGGAATCTTAAAATATTAAGTAAGTACAAAGGAAATGGAAAGTGTTACAAGGTCACATACACTCTCATTGGGTATTGTTGGATTACCAAATTCAGGTAAGAGTACTCTTTTTAATGCATTAACTAAAAAGTCTGTACCTGCTCAAAACTATCCATTCTGTACGATAGATAAGAATGTTGGAGTAGTGGAGATACCTGATAAGAGGTTAGAGAAAATGGCAGGTTTTTTTAAAGCACAAAAGGTTGTACCCTCTGCTATGACATTTGTAGATATAGCGGGATTAGTAAAGGGAGCATCTAAGGGGGAGGGGTTAGGTAATCAATTTCTTTCTCATATTAGAGAGGTAGATGTAATACTTTACGTATTAAGAGCATTTAAGAGTGAAGAGATTGTACATGTATATAACAGGGTAGATCCTGTTGATGATTTTGAAATAGTTCAATCAGAATTAATAATTAAGGATATTGAGAGTGTAGAGAAAAGATATGATACGGTTAAGAGGAACTCTAGGCCGGGTGTAACAGATGAAATGCAACTAGAGTTAGATACACTCCAAAGTGTACTTAAGGGTTTAAATGAGGGTATACCAGCGATTGATATAAAGCTTACAGATGAACAGAGAGATATAGTTAGAGAATTATGGTTACTTACTAATAAACAGAGAGTATTTATACTTAACTGTAAGGAAGGGTTAGAAGAAAATAAAATGGAAGAGTGGAAGAAGCAATTAGGAGAGATTTCTACTGATCCAAATCATACATATATCTTAGAAGTAGATGTAAAATTACTCTCTGATTTAGCTAGTATGGAGGAAGAGGAGTTAAATGAATATATAGAGTTGTTGGGTAAGCAGCCTATTACAGTAGAGGATGTCGTTATGAGTGCATATCATAGATTAAACCTAATTACCTTCTATACTGGTTCTGAAAAGGAGTGTAACGCATGGAGTATAGAGAGTGGTGCTAATATTAAGAGTGCAGCTAGTGTAATACATACTGATTTAGGTAAAAACTTCATTACAGCAGATGTAGTTAATGTGGATGATATGATTGATATTGGTGGATGGAATAGGGCTAAGGAAGAGGGTTTAATTAGAAATCATGGAAAAGAGTATATTGTTAAGGATGGTGAATATATTGTAATTTTAGCCAATACTTAATAGAATTGTAATCTGTGATTTTTTCTGATAAAATCCATTCGCTAAGTTAAAATATAGATATATTTAGATGTTGATAGAAAGAGACGTAAAATTAAAGACATATGAGTTAATGGTAGCACTTAAACCTTTGTTACCTGACGATTTAAGGAAGAGTATACATAAGGAGTTTACAGAACTTATGAGTAAGGATGGTGGAGAGGTTTTAGATGTAGATGTATGGGGTAAGAGATATCTCTCATACAAAATAGAGGGTCATAATGAAGGGTACTATATTGTTTATAACTTTAAACATACTCCTAAGAATATAAATGAGATGAAAAGGTTATTACAATTAAAGCAGGAGATACTAAGATTTATGATAATAGAGGTTGATAATCCAGCATTAGTAGGTAAGGGTATAAAGAAGAAAGAGATAGAGGTTTAGTTCAATATTTTTTAATCTTTGGCTGTTAATATTAAAGGTAAGTTAAATTTATATACACAAAAAAAATGTCAGCAAGGTCTTTAAATAAAGTTCAGTTGATAGGTAACTTAACTAGGGAACCAGAGTTAAGATATACCACTGGTGGAACTCCAGTAGTAACATTTGGTTTAGCAACTAATAGGTCTTGGAAAGATCAAAATGGAGAGACTAAAGAGGTTGCAGAATTTCATAATATCGTTGCTTGGAACAAAATGGCTGAGATATGCCAACAGTTATTAGCAAAGGGTATGAAGATATATGTAGAGGGATCACTAACTACCAGATCATGGGAGGCAGAAGATGGTTCTACAAGATATAAAACAGAAATCAGAGTTGATGATATGATTCTTTTGGATAGTAAGGGTAAACAGGGTGCAGGTTTAGATGAGCATAAAGAGGAAGTTGAGGAAAAAGAGGTTGAAGTAGAGGAAGAGATTCCAGAAGTAGAGGCTGCAGATGAGGATCCTTTAGAGGATACTGATTTACCATTTTAATTTGTATAATACTGAGTAATGGACGAAGGGAAAATAGAAGAGAAGAAAAATTTAGTTACACCATCTTTAGATGATGTTTTTGATGAGAAGGTAGTTACTGAAGAAGAGAGTGATGATACCTATGGTGGAAAGAAAAAGCAGAGAAGAAGAAGAAAGATTGTACAAAATCTTTCCTGTCCATTATGTGATTCAGGTGTAAAGAGTGTCTCATACAAAGATGTATATCAATTAAAGAAGTTTACATCTGTAAGAGGTAAGATAATATCTGTAGAGAAATCAGGAGCATGTCATAAGCATCAAAAGCAATTAAACAACGCTATTAAAAGAGCAAGATATATGGCACTTTTACCATATGTAGCTAAGGATGTTTAAGTGTAATTAGTAAGTCAATATTAAGAGGCCTTAGGGCCTCTTTTTGTTTTAAAATTTCTCTTTTACTGGTAAACTATTTTGTAATGGAGACACTGCCTGTATTAAAGAAAAATGCATATCTTACTGTATTAATAAAAGATAACTATATATACGCTAATTTAGCATATACAGATCTCTCTGCACAAAAAACATATATGCTTTCTGATAAAACGGATCTTTCACCTTTGAGATTTAGGTTAGATGATATGGTGTTTACTAAGAATTTCTGGTTTGAATATTTTGATTCTTTAGAAAAAGTTTTTGATTGGGATATTGTAGATAGGAAGTGGGGTGAAGATTTTAGAATAAAGGAGTTTGAAAGAGAAGAGGTAGGTGTATCTGGTATTAAGGTTGTTGTAGATGATAACCAGGCTTTCTTTAAGAATATATATATTTCCTTAAAAGAATTCTCTAAGGATATTGTACTTAGGATATTGGATGATAGGTATATGGAGGTATTAACAAAGGGATTGGTAGATAGGTTAGAGTATGATGATATAGTATGGTTAGATTTAGATTTTCCTCATTTCTCAATATATAGGGGTAGGAGTAATAAAGAGGGGGAGGTAATATTTTCTTCTTCTAAAATAGATTGGAGTAATGAGATAGGGCTAATAGATTTTGTTAAGAGTTCTAAATTGAATGCCTTTCTTTCTGTAGATTCATCCTCTGAGGAGATTTCAAATAGATGGGCTAACTGTATAGCACATGGGTATGAGTATATTACGGACTATGTATTAAATGATGTAATTAGGGCATTCACAACCTTACAGATACTCTCTGTTAAACAGAGTAATAGGAAGAAATACGAAGGTATTGGTAAGGGTAATACCTCCATTATTCTTACTGGTAAGATTCCTAATCTTTTGCAACTTAGAGAACTTCTCTTATGCTTAATAGATGGTTTAGAGTTAGATGGAATATTTGATATCTTCATAGATAGGGATAGTAAACTGTATACCTTTGGAAAGAGTATGATTGAGAAAGAAGAGTCTCAAAATATCGTAGTACTTAAGGGTGATATATTGCCTAAAGCTATTAAACTCCTAATACCAGAGGTACCTTCTAAAGCTAAGAGTAAGATAATATTTTCTGCAAAGATATATTCTCAATTGTTAGAACCACAAGAGATTTACTCCTTAGGTTCCTCTTTGGAAATATTGAAACTTCCTCAAAGAGATGAGAAATTACTAATAGAGGGAGAGCTTAAAAATGGTACTGTTTTTTCTCATTTACCATTTAAACAGGTACAGTACATATCTTCTAAAAAAATATTAGAGTATGAATATATTGTTGTTGATGGAAGGAGTAGACCAATAGTATATGGACCATCTGCACATGAGAATAGGGTTAAATTAAGAATATGGGGTAATGGAGATAAGGAGTAGGATATTTGAAAAATATAAAGATTGGGAATTTAGTATTCCTCTGAAGCAGGGAGATAGGGTTATGTTTAAGGGTAAGAAGATTAAGGTAGGAGATATCCTTTTGGAGAAATCGGAAAGTACTCTTAAAAAATCTCTTAGTGTTCCTAAGGTCTTAAATTGTAAGAATGAAGATTGTGAGAAGTATGTACTAAGAATGGATGGAGAGTATATTGAAGAGGGTGAGTTACTTGCTCAAAGAGTTTCTTCTGGAGGTCTTAATATGTTTGAACTGTTTTCTCCTGTTAGCGGAGTAGTAGATTTATCTAGGATAAAGCAGGGGTATATAGATATATTAGGAGAGGAGAGGAAGTCTACTATAATGAGTGATTTTACTGGAACTGTTAAAGGTATAGATCCAATAGAGGGGTTACTAATTAACACGGATGTAATATGTGTAGATGGAGTAGTAAGTAGTAAAACCCAAGAGAGACTTTTTGGTAATTTAGAGATACTTGGGGATGGTAATACCATATTAACTGAGAAAAGTTTAGATGATGATTATAGAGGAAAGATTGTATGGGTAGGCCCATATCTATACAACAGAGTAGCCATAGAGCTGTTTGAGAGGGGTGCTATCGCAGTATTAACATACGCTATGTCATACACAGAGTTTAGGGAGATAGGGTTACCTATTATGATTTTAGGAGGGTTTGGGTCTGTACATTGTGATAGTGCATTTCTAAAAAAGTTTATATCCTTGCGAAACAAATTCGTTATATTAGATGGTAAGCAGAATCAACTATATATTCTTTCAAATTCGGATATTAATCATAAGGGGTGGTTTGTTAAACAGTATACAAATCAGAGTGTGATATCTCGTTCATCTTCAACATATGGATATATTGGAAAAGTATTAGAGTTTGATGAGGATAGTAATTTTGCTCTAGTAGATTTTGGTAAAAGGGGTACTTCACTAATACATATTGGTCTATTAGAATTTATAGATTTGTAATTATATCCTTAAGGGGAATATAATAGATTTCGGATCTTATTTTTAAAAATTTTGACATGCAAGAAAACAGTAATAGTATTAGGATATTTGGTATATTAATGCTTACAGTAGTAGCATTTTGTATAGGTGTAATATTTGGTAGATTTGTTGCACCTTCTGGTGTTAATTTACTAACATTTAATCCTTCTAAGAGTGTAAACTTTGATCTGTTCTGGGAGGTATGGAATATCCTTGAGAGTAAGTATGTAGAGAAGGATGTAGCGACTGAAGATGAGAAAGTATATGGAGCTATCAAAGGCTTGGTAAGCTCATATGATGATCCTGCTACTGTATTTCTTACACCAGAGGAAACAGAAAGCTTTAATGATTCTAATGAGGGTAAATTATTCCAGGGTATTGGAGCAGAGTTAGGATATTTAGATGGCGCTATAATCATTGTAACACCTCTAGAGGGATCTCCTGCTAAAGCTGCAGGTATTAGAGCAGGTGACTATATCCTTAAGGTAGATGACTATGAAGTTAAGAGTGGAGATAATGTGTATGAGATTGTACAAAAGATTAGGGGAGATGCAGGTACAGTAGTTACATTAGAGGTATTACATAAGGGGGAGTTTGAGCCTGTTACCATAGAAATAACAAGGGGTGAGATTACTGTTCCAAGTATGGAGCTTTCATATGTAGGTGAGAAAAAAGATATAGCGTTGATTGATGTAACTAGATTTACTGAAGCATCTCTTTCAGATTGGAACGGAGCATGGGACAGTGTAGTAGAAGATATACAAAAGAGTAAGGTAGAGAAGATATTGATAGATTTAAGAGGTAATCCTGGAGGATACTTTAATGCCGCAGTATATGCTGCAGATGATTTCTTGGATATTGGAAAAGTAATATCTAAACAGGAAGATGGTAAGGGTAATGTACAATCATTTGATGCAGAGAGTGGGGGGAGATTGATTGGTAAGAAAGTAGTTATACTTGTAGATGAGGGTAGTGCATCTGCTTCTGAAATTTTCGCAGGAGCCCTACAACAGAATGGTGTAGCAACTGTGGTTGGTGCAGAAACATATGGTAAGGGTACTGCTCAAACAGTATTAGATCTTAGAGGAGGTGCTAGTATTCATGTTACTGTTCTTAAATGGTTACTTCCTGATGGTAGTTGGTTGAATAGGGAGAATCCAATAACTCCAGATGTAATAGTTGAGAATAGTACGGAGGACTTTGTAAAAGGAGTAGATAAGCAATATAATGAGGCAATAAAAGAAATTAACAAATAAATAAATTGTTAAAAATATTGCAATGGAAGAAAATAAAAAAGAAAAAAAAGGTATAAACTTTTGTTTAGCTAACTACAAGCATTTAAAAGTATTTGGTATATCTTTCCTATTTATAGTTGTGATGTTAGTAATACTAGTCTCTTTTATACTTTTAATAAGGTATTCCGAAAATATTCAAAACTTAGTACTGAATAAGGATACTCAAGAGAGTGAAGAAAATATAAATCTTACTGTTACCCAAGAAGAGAATGTAATTATTAATGTTGTACAAGAAGCTTCCCCCTCTGTTGTTAGTATTGCTGTATCTCAGCTTACCTTGAAGAGTGGAGAGGGACTAGTAGATGAAGTAAGTAATATTGGTACAGGTTTTATAGTAGATCCTAACGGTATTATCATTACTAATCAACATGTTGTTTCAGATACATCCTCTACATACAAGGTTATTACAAATGATGGTAAAGAGTATGAGGTTATTGAAATCTTAAGAGATGATAGTAATGATATTGCTGTTTTAAAGATAGATGCTACATCTCTAGATTCTCTAGAATTAGGTAACTCAGATACATTACTTGTTGGTCAAACAGTAATAGCTATTGGTAATCCACTTGGTGAGTATGCAGGTAGTGTAACTACTGGAGTAATAAGTGGTGTAAATAGGTCTGTTACAACCTCTTCTGGATGGTTTGGTTCAACAACTAAGGTATATGAAGATGTTATACAAACAGATGCTGCTGTAAATCCTGGTAATTCAGGTGGTCCACTTATCAGTTCTGAAGGTAAAGTAATAGGGGTTAACTTCGCTACTACTTCTAATGCAGATAATATATCTTTTGCATTACCTATTAACAGAGTAAAACAGAGATTAGAAGAGTATCGAACATATGGTAAATTTATTAAACCTTATGTAGGAATCTCATATAGGATGATTTCAGAGTATGAAGCTATGTATTACAAGGATGTAGTAGCTGGAGCTTTGGTAGTAGCTATAGATCCTACCAGTCCTGCCGCTAATACAGATATAACTAGAGGAGACATTATTACAAAAGTAGAAGACAGGGAAGTTACTCAATCATTTGCATATATAATACAATCGTACAAAGTAGGGGATGAGATCTCCTTAGAGGTATGGAATGGTGGTAAAACTAGAACTGTAAAGGTAACTTTAGAGGAAGCAGATTAAAGAGTAATCTTTAAAAACCTCTTTTTTTCAAATACATCTTTAATTTCTAAGATATTAGATTTTGGGTAATACCTTTTTACTAACTTCTTAGTTTTTAGAAATATAGATTCCTCTGTTTCAAGATATATTACCTTGAGATTAATCTTTTTACTTTTTAACTGTTCTAAGAGTTCTTCATAGTATTTTAATCCATCTTTACCTCCATCTAGTGCAGCTCTTGGTTCATATCTTTTTACGCTTGTATCAAGCTCCTCATACTGCTTAGTGGGTATATATGGGAGATTAGCTACTAAGAGTGTACTTCCTTTTAATTCAGGTATTCTACTAACTAGATCACTCTTCATCCATTTTATTCTTTTCTTTTTTAATATCTCTAACTCATTCTTTTTGGCTACATTTAAAGCATTGGTAGAAATATCTGTAGCAAAGAAAGAGTAGGTAGGTTTCTTAAGAAGATATGCAAGTGAGATAATAATACAACCTGAGCCTGTTCCTACATCTATTACATTCTTAATTTTCTCTTTCTCTAATATCTCCTTACATTCATATACTAGCTGTTCTGTCTCTATTCTTGGTATCAGGGTATCCTTAGTTACTTTAAAGGTATTCTCACAAAATTCACTATCTCCTCTGATATATTCCCATGGTTCACTGTCATGTAATCTTCTAAGTATTTTTTCCTCATTAGCTCTTTTATTCTTTGTTAGATACTTAGTAATCTCTCTACCTATACGGTAGCTATCAGGATATTTAATACCATCTAGGAATTTCTGTATACGAAATATTTTTGCAAGATTACTTTTCATCTTCTAATGCCATAAGTTGAATACCATCTTTAATATCTGTTATTAACTGATCTAATTCACCATACATAATGGATTCAATATTATGCCAAGACTTCTTAACCCTATGATCTGTTACTCTGTTTTGTGGGAAATTGTATGTCCTAATCTTTTCTGCTCTCATTGCACTTCCGATTTGAGAAGACCTCATACTAGATCTTTTAGCATCCTCTTCCATCTTTCTTCTGTCATAGAGTCTAGATCTTAGATTGGCCATAGCTTTCTCTTTGTTTTGTGCTTGATGTTTTGTTTCTTGGCAACTTACAACTATACCAGTAGGTAAGTGAGTTATTCTTACTGCTGAGTCAGTTCTGTTTACACACTGTCCACCTGCACCTGAAGCTCTCATTACATCAATTCTTAGGTCTTCTGATTTAATTTCAATATCAATATCTCTAGCTTCGGGCATAATAGCGACTGATGCAGTAGAGGTGTGTATTCTTCCAGAGGATTCTGTACTTGGTACTCTTTGTACTCTGTGTACACCACTTTCATACTTAAGTTTTTTATAAACATTTTTACCTTCAATATGAGCAATTACCTCTTTATATCCACCTGTCTCAGATACATTACTATCGATTATCTGTACTTCCCAACCGTTTTTAATGGCATAGCTCTTGTACATATCAAAAAGATTACCAGCAAAAAGAGATGCTTCCTCTCCTCCTGCTCCTGCTCTAATTTCTAGTATTACATTTCTACTATCATCTTCATCAGAAAATTCCCTATCTATCTGAATCTTTTTTATCTCAAGATCTAATTCCTTTATCTTCTCTTCTAACTCTTCTACCTCTATCTCTGCTAATTCTTTTAAATCGTTTCCTTCTTCTTTTAAAATTTCTTGTGCTTGGTCATATCTCTCAATATTTTTTTGAATATCATTTACATAGGTATCTAATTGAGAGTAGTAGTTTAAATCTATACTAAGTTGGGACATATTCTCACCAGTATTATGAGCATTTTGCATCTTTTGCTCTAATTCCTCTTTCTTCGCTTTGAAGTGATTTTCTGAATATTTTTTTCTTATATCATTAATGTCCATATATATGGATAATATCATTTAAATATATATTGGGGTACTGTTACTTAGATATATTTGCGTTTGCAAGCATATCTTTAAGTGTGAGAGTAGAGGATGAAGCTTTTGGACCTGTTTTCTTAGCTTTTCTCTCTGCCATTTTCTCTCTTTTACTTCTAAAGGACATCTTTGCTGTTTTCTGAGCTCTTTCCTCAAATTTCTTAACAACATTGTCGGTATCTACAATCTTTTGTTCACCAGTATAGAATGGGTGACATTTAGAACAAAGCTCAACATTGAGGATTTCGTCTTGTAGTGTAGAACCTGTTACAAATGTATTACCACAGGAACAAACTACCTTTAATTCACCGTTGTATTTTGGATGTAAATCTTTTTTCATAACAAGGAGGATTATAGCAGAACAAAGGGGGGGTGTCTAGCTAGAAGGTCTGTCCTAGGTCTGTCCCCGTAATCTCTTGTTACAATCTCTTTACTGTTTGATTTTGGCTGCTTTTTCGTCTAGAAAAAGAAAGAAAAAGTCTGTACAAAATATATAAAAAGGAAGACCCCAAGCATTGAACTTGGGGTCGTACCTAGGGCAGACCTCTTACTTAATTTCGATGGTTTTTGTCTCTGATTCCTTGGCTTTTGGAAGCTTAATGGTGAGTACACCATCCTCAAAAGAAGCTTCTACTTTCTCCGAATCAACTATTGTTGGTAGATTAAAGCTTTGGGAGTATGAGGATGATTGAAGAGTTCTTAGGAAGTATTTCTTTTCCTTCTCCTCTTTCTCTCCTTTGCTTTGTCCTTCTATACTTAAACTATCACCTGATACAGATATTTTAATATCTTCTTTCTTTATACCTGGCATAGCCATTTTAACGAAGATATTGTTGCCTTCCTCCCATACATTTGCAGAGAGATTCTCAAAATCTCTATAGAAGAAATCATCCCATCTTGAAAGAGGGGAAGTAAAGAAATCCTCCATGAGAGATCTCACTGGTGTGTATAGGGTGTCTTGAGGTTTTTGATTAACTCTTACAATTTTCATAGTATTTTTAAATATTAAAATTTAAATATATATGATTAGCAAATAGTACCACCGAGTGCTAATTCCTGTCAAGATATTTTTAGTTGATTTTTGTTAATTAAAAAAATATACTAATTAGTATGAAATATTCCAAAAGAATTCAAAACAGAGTGAGTAGAATAGAGGGGCAGGTTGGAGGAGTAAAAAGAATGATACTTAGTGATACAGAGGAGGAAAAGGTAATGACACAGTTACAAGCAGTAATATCATCTTTAGAAAGTTTGAAGTTGGAATTAATGAAAAAAGAGATGAAAGAATCTCTAGTAGAGGATATTAAGAAGTCTTTAGGTATATCAGAGTAGAAATCTGATATACTCATGTAGTGTACTGCCCAATAATATTAGATTAAGTAAATATGAAGATTAAAAATCTCGGATGGTCTTCCTTTCAGTTAAGCACAGGAGATATTACTGTATTAACAGATCCTCTTTCATTAAAAGAGAGTGGTTTAAGTCTTACAAAAAGTAAGGCAGATGTTGTACTTTTTTCAGAAAAAGAGCTTAGAGGAAAAGAGGGTATTTTAGAGAAGGGTGACCTCTTAAAAAAAGTAGAACCTGATCACAGGGAATCGATAATTGAGATATCTTCACCTGGAGAGTATGAAATTGGTGGTGTAATGATTAGAAGGGGAGTAGATTCTCCTTTCTACACTATTGATGAAGCCGTACTTAGAGTTGTATATATGGGGTTGATAGATAATTCGTTAGATGTTTCTATGACTAAAGATTTGGGAGATGTAGATGTATTAATTCTCCCCATAGGTAATGGTGATATGTTTATAGATTACGACAAGATTGAAAAGATTCTAAACTATATTGATCCTACAATACTTTTACCATGTGCATACAAAAAAGAGGGAGTAAAAGTTGGTAAAGATTTAAAGAGTAGGGAAGACTTTATCAAATTCTTTGGTTTTACAAATGTAAAAGATGAATCATATATTAATGTAAGTCCTACACCAGAGCAAGAGAACAAAAATATAGAGGTAATATTTCTTAATTAATAAAATATGGAGAGAATTCCACCTCAAAATGAAGAAGCAGAGAAGTCAGTATTAGGCTCAATACTTCTAGACAAAGATGCTTTAATAGAGGTTTCTGGGTGGCTTAGGCCATTACATTTCTATGAAGATAGGCATAGTACAATATATGAAAATATATTAGAACTTTTTGAAGAGGGTTTGCCAGTAGATTTAGTTACAGTATCGGACAAGTTAAAAAAGAAAAAGGTTTTAAGTAAAGTAGGGGGTAGAGCATACTTAACAGAGTTAGCATCTTTCGTACCTACATCGGCTCATGCTGGTGAATACGCAAATATTGTTAAAGAGAATGCTACTAGAAGAGGATTAATATCCTCTGCTTCAGAGATAACGAAACTCTCATATGATGAAGAGTTACCATTACCACAGATAATGGATAAGTCTGAGTCTTTAATATTTGAGGTAGCACAATCAGGTATTAAGAGTAACTTTGTACATATTAAAGACTTACTAAAAGATGCTTACGAAAGAGCAGCACATGCCAAAGAGAGTGATGATTATGCCGGTATATCTACAGGATTTAGAGAATTAGATGTACTACTTGGAGGATTTCAAAAATCGGACCTTATTATCCTCGCTGCTAGACCATCTGTTGGTAAAACATCTCTAGCACTAGATATGATGAGACATGCCGCATTAATGGAAAAAAAGAATGTAGCATTTTTCTCTTTAGAAATGTCCAATATGCAAATTATGGACAGACTTTTAGGTATGCAATCGGGTATTCCTTTCTGGGAGATTAGAACTAACAAATTAACAGAAGAGAAAGTTGTTAAGTTAGCAAATACGATGGGTGAGTTAGCTGATGCCAACCTTTTTGTAGATGATATGGCAGGACAACATATTAATCAGATTAGAACTAAAGCTAGAAGGTTAGCTTTAGAGCAGGGAGTAGATATGATTGTAGTAGACTACCTCCAACTTATGCATGGTAATAGTAAGGAGAGTAGAACACTAGAGGTAGGAGAGGTATCCCAGGGTTTAAAAAATTTGGCTAAAGAATTAAATATCCCTGTAGTAGCACTTTCTCAGCTATCACGTGCTATTGAGCAAAGACAAAGTAGAAGGCCACAGCTTTCAGATTTAAGAGAGTCTGGATCTATTGAACAAGATGCTGACGTAGTAATCTTTTTAGATAGGGAGGAAACATGGAATCCTGAAACAGAAAAGAAAGGTACTGCTGAAATATTTGTAGCAAAACATAGGAATGGTCCTACTGGTTTAGTAGAGTTAGCCTTTGTTAAAGAGATTGCCAGTTTTAGAAACTTGTACAAAGAGAAGAATTAGTATATACAATCTACATTTTATTGATATATAATACACGAGTTTAGGTCGAGTGGTGGAACTGGCAGACACGCGGGACTCAAAATCCCGTGCTAGCAATAGTGTGAGGGTTCAACTCCCTCCTCGACCATTTTTTAAATAATTAAGGAAAAGATATGGGCTTAGAAAATTTTATTCTCTCAATATTTGAGTTCGCAGGTGGTGTTGATTTCAACCTTTTTAGCCTTATACTAGGTGTAATCATTATACTTTTTTGGTTAGTGATAATAGGGTGGGTATGGATAGACTCAGGAGAGAGGACATCTAAAACTTCAATAAGGGTTGTATATCTTCTTTTAGTAATATTTCTTAATATACCTGGATTAATAATATACTTGATTGTAAGGCCAAGCGAAACAATTGAGCAAATATATTGGGCTGATTTAGAAAGAAGATATCTTAAATATGAGACAGCAGAGTTAGGAGATTGTGCAAAATGTGGTCATCAACTACTTCCAGGGTATGTACACTGTTCTAATTGTGGAAATGAGATAAAGAGGAAATGTCCTAAGTGTGGTGTGTTGATAAATAAAGATCATAAATTCTGTGAGAATTGTGGTACACAATTAAGAGAGAGGGCCTTAGCAGAAGAACAGTATCCTAATGTTACAGTAATGGAACAGCAAATACTTGCTACTAAAGAGCATGCTACACAAACAGTAGAATCTAAAAGGACTAGGTATAAGACGGGTAAGAGCTTTGTTGTTAAACTAGGAGATGTAATTCTATCTCTATTTAAAAAAGCAAAAGAGAGTATACCTTCTAAAATTGTTGTAGAGAAGAAAGAAGAGAGCAAGGAAACTGTAAAAGAGGTTGTAAAGCCAATAGAGAAGAAAAAGAAAAAGAGTAAAAAGAAAAAGAAAAGATAGATTTTTGGTACAATGGAGTATTAAGTTTTAGGTTATAGATGTGTTAGATTATATCTTTAGATTAAAAGAGTTTATTCAAAGTATACATCCCCTTATTGTTTTTGCTCTGTTATTCTTACTGGGTATGTATATATTTTGGAGAGGATGTATTGAATCTAGAAAGAATAGGTCTTCTGTATTTGATATGTTTCTAATATCTGGATTTATTAGTGGAGTAGTAGGAAGAATTGTATACATTATCTTAGAGTGGGAACAGTTCTCATCCTTTATCTGGTATTGGTTACCATATGAGAAATATGGAGAAGAGGTATTTCTTTTTAGATTACTACCTTGGAGATTTTTTAGTGTATGGGATGGTGGACTCATTATCCTAGCTATGTTTGTTTCTTTGCTTTTACTAATGACCTTCTATACACTCGTTATTAAAAAATGGAGATGGAAACATATGTTCTTTCCAATATATTTTTCATCTACAACAATGTTAGGGATGTCATTTGTATATATAGGTATTACAAGTGGTTTTAATGATTGGATATACAAAGGGTTGGTATTAATAGTAATACTGGCTATATTCTTCCTTCTCTTCAAATTTATCTATAAGGTAGTAAAAGATCCTCTCTTAGAAAAATATATATTAGGATATATAGGGGTTGGTATAGTATGGATATCATCAATATATATCTCCTATATCTATTTAACTAGTGAACTCTCTTTAACAGAGAATATATTAGTAGGAGTCTTTTTAGTTTGGTCCATTGTAATGGGAATAGCCTTTTTAACTGATTTAAGAAAGGCTAGAGTAAGAATAGAGAGGGTTTCTACAGTTAGGTCTGTACAATCTTAAGTGTATGAAATATCTTTTTAGATATGTAATATATTTTTCAGTTTTAATAGGAGTATTAAATGTATTCTTTTCTGAGATTTTTTGCTCAATAGATAAGTGTGTAATTAATAAAGGTATAGCATTTGGAATTTCAATAAAGGGGGAGATATTAATTACATCTCTTTTAATTCTTTTAATTGTGTATATAGGTTTGAGAGTAAGAAGAGAGTGGGGGAGAATCTTAATAGGTATAGGGATATTAGGATTTAGTAATTTGGTATGTAGATTAATATTCGATGGTATACCCGACTATATTCACATCCTTAGCATATCTTTCAATATCGCAGATATCTTCATCGTACTGTTTGCAATAGTGAGTGGTATGTTAATCCTTTTGAAAAAAGAAGGATAGAGATATTACTCTTTAACATCCCTAAATGATAAAATAGTGATTACTATGAATATAAATATCCAAGAAAAAAATATAGGTGTAAGAGTCGACATATTAATATCAGAAATACTTAGAGAGAAATCCTTAACAAGAAATATAATACAAAGATATATAGAAAAAGGTTGTACTGTTAATGGTAAGAGATGTAAAAGGTCTTACAAATTAAAAGAGGGTGATATCTTAGAGATAGATGAAAAATATTGGGATACTGTTAAAAGGGATTTAGATTTAAGTAATGAGATATTACCTCAAAAGGGTAACTTAGATATTAGATATGAGGATGATAATTTAATAGTACTGTATAAATCTAAAGGTTTAGTTGTACATCCTGGAGTAGGTAATAGAGATAATACACTTGCTAATTTCCTTAGAGAGTATTTAGAGAGTAAGGGTGAGTATGATACTTTGCTAGATAGGTGTGGAATTGTTCATAGGTTAGATAAAGGGGTTTCTGGATTAATGGTAGTAGCTAAGAATAAAGGTAGCCAGGATTTTCTAAAGGGTCAATTTAAAGATGGGTCAGTTATTAAAATATATAGAGCAGAGTTAGAAGAGAGTAAAGATATTGAACATAATTTAGATATTAAAAAATATCTAGAAGAATTGAACATAGAATTACAACCTTGGAAAAATTGGGAAAAAATGGAAGGATATATAGGGAGGAGTAGTGTAAATAGATATAAGATGGAGTTTAAGAAGTATGAATTCAGTGGCTCTAAGTATGCTCTCAGCTATATAAAGTTCTTTGGTAAAGAAGTATTAATAAAGATAGATACGGGTAGAATGCATCAAATAAGGAGTACTTTAGAGTATATGGGTTACCATATTAAAGGAGATAGCCTGTATGGTAATGGTAAAGAGGGAAATGAGATGATAATGTTAGAGTCTGTACTTTTGAGTTTTTTAAATATAGATGGTAAGAGATTAATTTTTACTGTTTAAATATGTCTTCAGGAAGAGAAAGATACAAAAAATCTAAAGAGAAGAAAGGGAGAAAGTCTTTAAATATTGGTATGGATAAGATACTTCTTTTTCTGTTTTTAATTGGTATATTAGCTTACGGTATATATACATATATTGGGTTTAGTAATATTAAGAGTGATAACCCACTTAAAAATAGTAATTCTGATTACTATCTTCTCTCTGATAAAAAAGATGATTTAGAGAAAACATTAATAGTGTTTGAAGAGGAATATAATGAGAAAGAGGTAATAAAATATGTATATCTGTATGCAGAGAATAAAGAGAAGAGTAAATCGGTATTAATATATCTTCCTGGGTGGTTAGAGTATAGAGGGTTAGAGAAAGATTTTGGTACATCAGTATCTATATCTGCTTTTAGATACGCAGGGGAATTTATTCAAGATGGTAGGGGATTTGAATACGCTATATGGCAGTTAGAGCAGCTTTTGGGTAGTAATATAGATCAGTATATATGGTTTAGTGCACAGTCTCTTTCTGTATTCCAGGATAAGCTAGGAACATCTTCAGGAGATTCTGTATATGCTCAGTACTATAATAATGGGTTTGATGTATCCGATGAGTCTTTCTTTTTTAATAATTTCGTATCTAAGTTAGGATGGTTTAATCTCTTAATGTCGTCTTCTAAGTTTAAAGATTCGGAAGCTGTAATATATTCTTCATATCCAACACTGGGTAATATTGTTGTAGAGCTTAAAAATATTCATAGTAGTACACTTGCTACAAGGCCATATATAATAGATTTTAGTAATGCAAAATATCTATCTCAGCAAGTTTCGTCTGGTACTGTAGGTATTACCAGCTATATCAATATTTCTGAGTACGATACTGTATGGAGAGGATTTGTAGATGGAATGATAGATAGGGAGTTAGAGAAAGAAAGGGCTAGGGTAGAAATCTACAATGGTAGTGGATTGAGTGGGTATGCAGCACAGTACTCTCGTAGGATTAGAAATAGTGGTATAGAGGTAGTAAGGTATGATAATGCTCCACAGAAGGAAGAGAAAACTAAATTTTATGTCCCTAATATTGAAGATTTCCCTAACTCTTTACAAACTGTTCAAGAGATATTCCCTGGTACATATGAAATCATAGAGGGAAGACCCTCATTTATGACCACAGGGGATATTGTAATAATATTGGGTAAAGATATTCCTACAGTATATTCTTTTTAAAAGTATCTTTCACATATTTCTTTTCTAATGTACAATAATATGTTATGACAATGATAGCTGTTATATTAATACTTCTTTTTGCCTCCCTCATTTTTGTTGCCTTTATCTTTTTAATTGGAGGTAAATCAAAACAAGAGATAGAGGTACTTGAAGAGGTACGTAATCCACTAATTATGCAAATATTGGTCCCTAGAGAGAATGATAAGACTCCTCTTGCTGCTGAACAGATGTTCGCCTCTATACACGGTATATTGGGTGATTCTGTTAAATCATTAGATATGATTAGTTTTGAGATTACGTCTAGTGGGAATAGTGGTATTAAATTCTACGCGGTAGTTCCTAAGCATTTAGGTAAATTTGTAGAGGGGCAAATATATGCACAGTATCCTAATGCTGATATTAAGTATGTAGATGACTATGTTGCTAAGAAAGAAAATGACATGCAACTTTTTGTTACAACAGGAGAGATAGAGTATGAAAAAGATTTCATATTCCCAATTAAAACATTTAGGAATTTTGAGGTAGATCCCCTAGCAGCTATTACAGGTGCTATCTCTGATTTAAAAATAGGTCAGTACGCATGGATTCAAATACTTGTAAGACCTGTATCTAACTACTGGCAGAGTAGTTCTAAAAAATATATCACCGCTATTAAAGATGGTAAGGATCCATATGGTGGAGGTTTCTTTTCTCAATTCTCAAATCTTTTGAAAGGAGTAGGGGAGACCTTAGCTACAGCAAATGGAGCAGAGCCACAAAGGAAAGAGGTCGTTAAGCTTCAGCCTGGTCAAGAAGAAGAGTTAAGTGAAATTGAAAATAAGATGTTAAAGTTAGGTTTTGAATTTGGGTTAAGGATTGTAACTAAGGCTCAAACACAGATAGAATCAGAGCAGATATTAAGGGATATTGTAGCTAGTTTTAAACAGTTTACTACTGCACATCTCAATACATTCATACATACTAAACCAACTAAAACAGGACAGGGTATATACTCCGACTATATTAAAAGGTATTTACCAGCAGATGTTGTAGACATTTTAAATATCGAAGAGTTAGCATCTTTGTATCATATGCCAAACATATCTGTAGAGACTCCTAATATTGCTTGGAGTAGATCTAAGAAACTAGAACCTCCTATGAATCTTCCAAAATCAGGTGATGATGGGGTTACAGTATTTGCTGAAACAGATTATAGGGGTGCTAAGACAGAATTCGGTATAAAGAGGGATGATAGGAGGAAGCATTTCTACCTATTAGGTAAAACAGGAGTAGGTAAATCAACAGTGTTTAAGAATATGTTCATATCAGATATCTTGCGTGGTGATGGTGCATGTATTGTAGATCCTCACGGTGATACTGTTGAAGAGCTCTTAGACTACATCCCTCCAGAGAGAGTAGATGATGTAATATACTTTAATCCTACAGATACAGAGTGCCCAGTAGGTTTTAATTTACTAGAGTTAAAAGACAAATCTCAGAGAGATTTAATAGCGGATGGTGTAGTAGAGGTCTTTATCAAACAATTCGGAACTTCATGGGGTCCAAGATTACAATATATTCTTACTAATACAATTGCTACAGCTTTGGAGGCTCAGGGTACAACTTTGCTTTCTGTTACTAGACTTTTGTTAGATAAGAATTACCGTAAATTTATACTTAAACAGGTAAATGACCCAATACTAATAAAATTCTGGGAAGAGGAGTATGCACAGATGTCACAAAATTCTAAATTACTTTCGGAATCTGTATCTCCAATTCAAAACAAGGTAGGTAGATTTAACTCTTCTGCTGTTACTAGAAATATAATAGGGCAAGTTAAGTCTACAATAGATTTAAGAGAGATAATGGATAATCAGAAGATACTTCTTGTTAATCTTGCACAGGGTAGACTAGGAGAAGAGACGGCATCTTTACTAGGAGGAATGATAATTACCAGATTACAATCTACTGCGCTAGAGAGAGTAGATATGCCTGCTGACCAAAGAAAAGATTTCTTCCTGTTTGTAGATGAGTTCCAGAATTTTGCAACAGATTCGTTTGCTAAGATACTCTCTGAGGCTAGAAAGTTTAAGCTTGACCTATGTATGACTAACCAATATATTGATCAATTACCTTTAACAGTAAGACAAGCAATATTTGGTAATGTTGGAACTTTAGGATCATTTGTAGTAAGTCAATCAGATGCATCTGTATTAGAGAAGGAGTTCGCTCCAAATATTAGCTCTGCAGACTTAGTATCACTTGATGCTCACTCAATGTATATTAAGCTTTGTATTGATGGTATGACTTCTGTTCCATTTAGTGCAAGGTCTCTTCCTCCAAGGTTTGAACCTTTTGGGCTAAGGGAAGAGGTAATAGCTAGATCTAGAGAAAAGTATGGGACTCCAAAGGATGTAATAGAAGACAAGATAATGAGATGGAGTAATCAATCTTACAGTGAGAAGGGTAATAGGTCTGCTAAAGAAAAAGGAAATATTGTAATGTAGTACTTTCTTCTAGGCTTTCTAAGTGATAAAATACCCTATATATGTCAGGACACTCTAAATGGTCAACAATTAGGCACAAGAAAGCGGCTAATGATGCTAAGAAGGGTAAGATATTTTCAAAACTTTCTACACAAATTACTCACGCTGCAAGACAGGGTGGTGGGGATACTAATATGAATCCCAATTTAAGGCTGTATGTAGATAAGGCTAAGAGTGTAGGTTTTCCAATAGATAGAATCGAGAAAGCGATATCCAAAGGTACGGGAGAGGGTGCGAATGGTGTTACATATGAAGAGGTAACATACGAAGGGTTTGGTCCTTTAGGTGTTCAATTTGTAATAGATACTCTTACAGATAACAAGAATAGGACGGTATCGGATATAAGGCAACTGTTTGAAGAGGTAGGTGGAAATATGGGAGATAGTGGATCTGTATCTTGGAATTTTGATACAAGGGGATATATCTTAGTAAAAACAGGTCATATGGTTAAATCAGAAAAATATGGAGAAGATGATAAGTATGTAAAAGAGGATAGAGAGAGTGTAATGATGGAATTAATGGATATAGAGGGTATAGAGGATATTAAAGAGATAGATATAGATGGAGTAGAGGGCTTAGAGATATATACACCTTACACAACACTTACTAAAGTTAGAGATGAAATCTCTAAGTTAGGATATGTAGTAATAGAGGCAGAGATAGTTAAAGAGCCTAAGATGAAAAAAGAATTATCAGAAAAAGAGTTAGAGAGAGTAAGCAATGCTATAGAAAAGATAGAAGAGAATGATGATGTTCAAAATGTTTGGAGTGATATAGATTAATAGCTAAAATACTGCCCAGTATAAATTTTTTGTATATATACAGATGTCTGTAGAGAATTCTGCTATTGAGAATAATTCAAGAAGAGAGAGGAAATTAAGACAGCTTTTTGCTCTTAAATTACTATTAAAAGATAAATTGCCCTATGAACTTAAGAAAGAATTTTGTAGAAATAGGGATAAAGTAAAATATGGTAATAAATTTATACTTGATAAAGGTACTGAGAATGCAACAACTTTTTTTAAAGATATATCCATATTAGAGGGAGATATAATTACCCAACTAATATATGTTAGTGAATTAGATTTAAGGAAACGTATAGGTGGAAATATTATGGATATGAGTGGATATTTTTCTAAAGAGAAATTTGAAATTATAGATATTACAGATAAAGGAGTAGAGAAGGATGAAATATTCTCTATCTTAAAAACAGTAGATATGGATGATAGTAGAGTATTAATGGTAAGGGATCAACAGAAGGAATATGAAGAGGATATGTATGATGAGTTTTATTACTTTTTAGTAGAGTATGATATTTAAATTATTAATATTTATATATGGCACCATATAATAGTGAGTTAGCTAAGAAGAATAGAGAGATCCTCTCTGATGAAGAAAGGGAAGCAGCATATTCTCTAATGGATTCTTTTCTATCTGATATAAATAGTGATTTCCAAAAATACTATGATCATAGTTTCAATAATAGGGCAGAATTTATTGAATTTATGGAAGAGTTATTAGTTTTAAAGTATAGAGATTTAAAAACACCTTTGAAGGTTGGTCAGAAAGAGGCTGAAATAAAGTCGGTAGTATGTACTCAGGAGTTCTATAAAATAGATAGCGTAGAGGGAGATGTAATAATTAAGCAGTTAGTCTCCTTCTCAAAGAAAGATTTAAAGTATTTTTCTGATATGGAGTTAGAAGAGGTTAGTATGGAATTGCCTCTTAAGATACCTGGAGAGCTAGAATTATCTAAAGAAATGATATTTTCTATCTTAGATGAGCAAAGTGCCTATTTATTAGCATATAATCAAGAAGATGCCCATTTTGTACCTTTAAAAGAAGAGCACCTTACGGGAAGATATTATACCCTTCTAGAGGCGACAATACCTAAGATAGATAATGGGTTGAAAGAGTATTTTGTTGATATAGAAGAGTAAAGGGCTATTAAATACTGTTTAAAGAAGTGTAAAGAAAGTCTTTAGAGTGTAAAATATACATATGAGAATACTAGGAATAGATCCAGGGTTAGCTATAGTAGGTTGGTCTATTGTAGATTTTGATAAAGATGGTGAACCAACCGCTATTGATTACGGAGCTATTACAACTGAAAAGGGTGAGAGTGTAGGTAATAGGCTGTCTGAGATATATGATGATTTAAACTCCATTATTGAAGAGTTTAAACCTGATTACTGTGGTTTAGAGACACTACTTTTTTACAATAATGCTAAAACCGCTATTGTAGTTGGAGAGGCTAGGGGAGTAGTATTACTCTGTTTAGAAAAGAGTAATATTCCTGTACATGAGTTTACTCCACTACAGGTAAAAAGTAGTATATCAGGATATGGTAAAGCTACTAAGGCACAGGTACAAGAGAATGTAAAAGTATATTTTAATTTGGATGAAATACCTAAACCTGATGATGTTGCTGATGCATTGGCTCTGTCAATTGCATGTTTTGATAGATTAAGAATGGATGAGTTAACTTAATATGGTAATATTGTTTAAGAATGATTTCATATATATCTGGTAAAGTATCTAAGTGTAGTGTAGGGAAACTCAGTCATATTGAGGTACTACTCTCCTCTGGAATAGGGTATAGAGTGTATGTAACATCTCAATTTGAATTTAAAGAAGTTGGAACGGACATCTCTGTATATACTAGCTTTCAGGTAAGAGAGGAGAGTCAAACCTTGTATGGTTTTAATACCGAATTAGAAAGAGATTTCTTTGAAGAGCTACTTACAGTCTCTGGTATTGGTCCTAAGTCTGCTCTCTCAATACTCTCTACATACAGTATGGAAAGAGTAAAAGAGATTGTATTGGAGGGTGATTCTAAATTACTTAGTAAAGTACCTGGATTAGGCCTTAAGGGTGCTCAAAAAGTAATATTAGAGTTAAGGGGTAAGATAGATTTTAGTAAAGAAGATGATGTAAGTAAGAGTGATATTAGATTAAAAGAGTTAAAAGAGGCTTTAAAGAGTTTAGGATTTAAGGGTAAGGATTTAGAAGAGAGTGTAGTAAGAGGGGGAGAGTTACTTAAAAAAGAGAATATAGAGATAGAGGTACTAATTAAAAAAGTATTAAGTCAGTAATATGATTAAATCTAGTAAAAAAACAGAAGAGAAAAATCAACTCAAAAATAGTAGGGTAGTGGTTAGTAAGGAGATAGAGGAGGCAGAGCAAAAGATTAGGCCATCTAAGTTAGACGAGATGATTGGTAGAGGTCAGGAAAAGAAAACTATTAAGATGATGATTAATTCTGCTAAACAGAGGGGAGAGGTAGTAGATCATGTACTCTTTTACGGTCCTCCTGGGCTTGGTAAGACTACCTTTGCACTCGCTATAGCAAATGAGATAGGTTCCTCTATTAGGATTACGTCAGGGCCTGCTATAGAGAGACAGGGTGACCTAGCCGCTATACTTACCAACCTTAAAGAAAATGATATCCTCTTTATCGATGAAATACATCGTTTATCTCGTGTAGTTGAGGAAATTTTGTACCCAGCTATGGAGGATAGAGCATTGGATATTGTAATGGGTAAGGGTCCTTCTGCTAAAACAATTAGACTTAATCTAGAACCTTTTACATTAATAGGTGCTACTACACAAATTGGAAAGATTAGTTCCCCTATGAGAGATAGGTTTGGGTTAATTCAGAGGTTAGATTTCTTTGGAAAAGAGGATATGGTAGAGATATTACAAAGAGCATGTAATCTATGGAGTATAGAGATAGATAGCGAGGCATTAGAATTACTCTCAGTAGGTTCTAGGGGTACTGCTAGAGTAGGTCTAAGATTACTTCGAAGAGTTAGAGATTTTGCTCAGAGTAATAATAAGAGTGTAGTAGATAGTGATACTGTCAAAAGTACAATGGAATTACTTGGTATAGATGATATGGGTTTAGAGGGCATAGATAGAGAGATACTTAGGGTAATATATAAGAACTTTGATGGAGGTCCAGTAGGTGTATCTACATTAGCAGCAAGTATATCAGAAGAGATTTCTACAGTACTTGATGTACATGAGCCTTACCTTATGAAGTGTGGTTTGATTAAGAGAACTTCTAGGGGGAGAGTTTTAACCTCAAAGGGTATAAAATATACAGAAAATATATTATGACAAATGAAAGGGTAGTAATAAAAAATGAAGATTCAGTAAAAAGAGGTAAGCTAATAGCTCTTTCCTTCTTTATTGCACTCTCTGTATTTGTACAAACTATAATGAAGATAGAGGATCAGAGTTTACTTAGAACAGTAATAACCTCTTCTGTATATTTAGTTATGACTTTTTTAGGATTAATATGGGCATTTAATTTCCAAGTAAAGATAAGGTCTTTACCTTTTCTTCTACACAGCTCTTTATTCGTAATGTCCGAATACCTCTTTATACAACTCTTCTTCGCTCAGAAGTTTAATCGTATATATGAAGGTATTCTTCTTTTAATTCTAGTTGGTTTAATATTTGTAGGAACATATGTTAGTTTTCTAATGTCTAATGTATTTAATGTAAACCTTTATAAAGAGATTCCTTTAGTACATGTAGGTAGAACTACTTCATACATTATTTCTACCTTAACTATGTTCTTTACGATATTTGGATTACTTTCATTACAGTTACCTGTATATATTCTTCTTCCTTTAATACTTCTGGTTGCTGTATTCCTTTCCTTTATTCATCTTAAAAATCTAGGTTATGAGGGTTTACTATTATCTAGAAAAACATTACTAGTCTCTGTATTAGTATTCTTTATGTTTTTGGGATCATTTCTAGCAGGTATAGTTCATGAGCTTTCAGCTATAGCTCCTACGGTAGGGTACTTTGCTGGTATAGGGATAGCTAATATTAAGAGTAATAAAACGGGTTTTAATTGGGAAATACTTTTATATATTTTTGCATTAATAGCAGTTATTTTCCTAAATCTTTTTTTGAACATTTTTGCATAGCTATTAGAAAGTAGGGGAGTAGGGCCCTATAGCAAGAAAAGGCCCATAGTTTCACACGTCTTATAGTAATATCACTGTGGATAACTTAGTGCTAATACATTTTTAAATAGGTACATATATTAGAGTAGATATTTAGAAGTTTAAATTATTACTGTGTGAGGTATGTACTTAGTGGTGGAGTACTATCCCCTATGTTGCAATATGTTATGATTTTCTATAATATATAACCGAGTATAATCATCCTTATATGCGGTCTTATGTATGTAAGAGCTCAGAAGTACTTATTATTAAAGTTTTTTTATTAATTTAAAATAGATTAAATAATTGAATATATTAAAATATTTTAAAAATATATTTCTTTATATATTTCCCCATATCCCCTATATATATTGTACCTATGAGAAAAATTCTAAAGTCCCCTACTTTGATTTTAATTTTTTAAAAGCTTAGTATATATATATGAAGAACCGATTAGAGAATATACCTAAATTACCGCAGCAGGATAAGTATCTTTTGTACTTACAGAATAATGCTTACAGTATTCAAACCATACTTAATTATGCACGTGATCTTTCAATATTTAGTGTATATTTACATTTCAATAATATTGATTTCAAAAATCTTACTAAAGAGGAAGTTTCAAATTACAAAGGGTACCTGTCTAGTGGTAATCATTTGAAAGATTTAGATAGAATTAGGGAAAAATGCATAGAAAAGGCTTTACCTACAACAAAAGGAAAAGATGAAGCTCCTAGAGGCTCAGGAAAGATATCGAAAATTTCTACTGGTATGAATACACCTGTAGATGAATCTGAAAATATCATTGAGGACTTGAATGAGACTTCGCAGGTATATGAGGATGACTTCCTAACCAAAATCTACGGTAAGGTGTATGGGTCATTGGGTATACTTCAAAGACCATTAAATTCCAGAGCAAGAAGTACGAATGGTTTGGATGTTAGAAGTATAAATAGGATGTTGTCTGCTTTGAGGTCATATTTAAAGTTTAGAATTGAATGGGATTTAGATATTCCAATTCCTCCTGATAGTGTTAAGATGGTTAAGGCAGATAAGAAGACTAAAAAGGTTGCTTCTTTAGAAGATTTAACTAGATTAATAGAGGCTCCTATGGAATTTGAAAAAGATGAGAAGGTAGCACTTAGAAATAGATGTATGTTAGAGATGCTTTTTGCTACAGGTATGCGTATATCTGAGTTAATTGGTCTTAATATTAATCAATTAAATACCCAAGGTAGACTATATATAACCGGTAAGGGTAAGAAAGAAAGAGCTGTATTTATGACTCAAAGATCTCTAGGATGGTTGAATAAGTATTTGAGATTGAGGCTAGAGTATGCTTTTTCAGATAGGAAAAAGGAGGAGCAACCAGGTATTGTAGATGAATTATTTACGGATTTAGGTATAGAAAAAGATAAACAGCGTGAAACATCTGAAGATATTTCACATTCAGAGGGTTTAAATTTAGAAGTTTTTGATAGTGAGAATAGGAAGTATATTAGATTAATAGAGGAGTATAGGAAGAATAAGTTTTTAGATAAATTTGACTCCCCTGCCCTATTCATCCCTTTTGTAGGAAGTAGGAGTAGAAAACCTAATGCAAGGATATCTACAAACTATTTTCAAGAAAAGATAGCGGATTATAGAAGAAGATTAGGAATACAGATACCTACCTCAGCACACAGTTTAAGACACGGTTTTGCAACATATATGGCAGAAGATGGTGCTAGTGCAGTAGCACTTCAAATACTTCTTGGTCATGAGAGCTTAGAAACAACTACTAAGTATGTACATGCAAGCGAAAAGTTCGCAGAAGAGACTGTAAAAAAGAATCATCCTTTAAAGTAGTTATTCACTACTTAGTGCTTCTTGTATCTTTTGAGCATCAGGATCATCCATATTAGACTGTACTGCAGCTACTGCTGTAGGGTCCCCCTGGTTATATCTATCTAAAAGATCTTTACTTTTCTTAGTCATCTCTATCGTATCTTTTAGATATTGGTTAAGTAATTCTAATTTCTTTGTCTCAGCATTCTCTCCATATGCAGTTATAAATACCTTATTCATTTTCTCAATAGCTTCTTCCTCTGTAGAGGGAGGTGTTTGAAGTAGATTTGCTAATTCTTCTAAAGCTGTATCATCCTCTAATTGCTCTAATGAAGTTACAGCAATATCTAATACTTCTTCTGTAGCTAATACTAGTAATTCATCCAACTTATCTTGAGTAAATCCTAAATCCATTAATTCTTGTTTTAATGTTTCAAATTCTGTCTTAGGGTCCATTTTTGTTTAATAAAAGTTTATTTATTTAATCATATTTATTAAATTCTGAGCACCTGGTGTATTCATATCGGTTAAAATTTCAACCAAGGATGGATTAGGATTACCCATTTGTATTGCATCTACAAAGGAGTTTAGTAATCTATGAGTACCACTTGTACCTAAGTTCTCTAAAAGAGCAGATCTAGTTATTCCTGCATTTTGGAGAGCTGTTTCTGCTAAATGAGGTGCCATTTCGTGTACTCCTCCTACAAAGTTACTATGATTTGCAATTCCTCCTGGAAGATCTCCTGCAGGAGCATTTGCTAAATTACCATTCCATGCACTTCCTGGTAAATCAACTCTACCATTTGAAGTTAAAACATTCTCTGTTAATGGTTCAGGTGACATTAAAGTCTCAGAACCACCACCTACATTAGTAATATTCTCTGCAGAGGAACCGCCACTTAGAGGTGTTTCAGGTGCATTTGATTGTGCTACGGCATCTGCATGTGTAGTAGTTGCGATATTCTCAGTTCCCTGTGTTGCTCCCATCTGTTCTATTATACTTTGGCCTCCCATAAAGAGTGATCTAAATGCTAGGCTACCACCGAATCCAACCATAAAGCCTCTTATAAAGGGTTGTACATATCCTATTCCTGTCCTTATCTTGTTTACTCTATTTAATCTCCTTTCTAATACTTCTTTCCTTGCTTGGTCTGTTTCAGCTTCAATTCTTCTTGTTAAGCTTTGACTGTTTCTTCTGAGTACATAGTCAGTTCCACTGGTTAATATATTAGCTCCAATTAAAGCAGCACCAACTGGTAAAGCAGCTGTGGAAGCAATCATAAGTCCAGTTCCTACTCCTGTAACTCCACCCGCAACTCCAGCAATTATTTTTGCTCTCCTAATATTTCTCTCTCTTCTTTCTCTATCCCTGTCATTTTCTTCTGGATTTGGTTCTGGTTCCGGTGTTGGCTCTGGTGTTGGTTCTGGCTCTGGTTCTGGTGTTGGCTCCGGTGTTGGTTCTGGCTCCGGTTCTGGTGTTGGCTCCGGTGTTGGTTCTGGCTCTGTAAGTTTTCTAATAGCTTCCCTTAAAGCAGCTATTTCTTCTCTTAAAGAATCTAATTCATTATGTAAACTAGTAATTTCATCATCAGCTTTAGCCTTCTCCTTATAGATATCTTCATTTGCAAAGAATGTTCTACCTGTATTTGATAAAGGAGCATTTGCTGGGAATCCTTCATTAGCTTTCCTATTTGAATCTAATGCCTCTTGATGTAGGGCATCTCTTTTAGCCTTCTCTGCTATCTCATCCTGCCTAGCAAAGAAATCCTTACCATTATCAGACATAGGTTTCAGATTATTAAAACCCTCATTTGCTTCTTTATTAGAATCTAATGCTTCTTGATGTAAGGCATCCCTTTTTGCATCTTGTGCTATTTGATCCTGTCTAGCAAAGAAATCCTTACCATTATCAGACATAGGTTTTAAAGGTTTAAATCCTTCATTAGCCTTCTTATTAGAATCTAAAGCATCTTGATGTAGTTCATCTTTTTTAAATCTATTGGCCTCATCTTGTGGCATTATTTCAGAAAGAGAAGAGGAAAAATTTTGACCTTTCAAATCTTTAGAAATGGCATCTTGGTCACTTAATGCCTGTTTCCCTTCTTGAGAAAGAGAACCTACATCATTACTTTTAGGAGCATCTTGAAATTTACCATATCTTTTTGCATCTTCATCACTCATAGCTTGATCAAAGCTTTTAAAATTCTCTTTAATTTTATCAGGCTTCTCCCAATAGTTTTGTTTTACAACTCTCTCATTACTATTCTCTTCAATAGGAGGTTTTGTAGTATCTTGGTTGTTAGGAGTACTTTCCTGAGATGTTGCTACTGGTTGATTTTGGGTAGCCATTAACTTCTCCTCTGAATCTAATTCATCAAATACATTAGTAGAAGGCTGTGCTAGTGTAACAGGAGTATCAACATTTTTTTCAGAGCTTTCCCCTTTATTAAACATATTATCTAAGAAAGACATAATTGGTATATTAGTAAGATTAAATTCTAAATTCTTACCTAAAAAAAGTATAGGCAGATTTCTATTACTAGATTAATATTTAAAGTATTTAATGTCAATATAAAATAATCGTAGAAATATGTACATTTTTGATATACTATCTATATATGAAATTTAAAAAGATAAAATTACCTGAATTTAAGAAATTAAATTCATTCCTATCTAATAGATTTGGAGAAATATTACTTACATTAATACTCATATTAGTCTCCCTACTCTCTTTTAAAGAGGGTTTCTTTTTACTCTCTAATGATAACTACTCTCCTGAACTTAACCCTACCCTATCGGTACAAAGATATATAGAATCTCCTGCATGGAGAAGCTATAGAGTATTGGGATTTGCATCAGAGAGTGAACAGGCAGATGTATTTAGGAGTGGTATATTTGCAGGGTTAGAAACATTTCTACCTAATTGGAGTATAGCCCAAATCTTTGCTCTTATTTCCCTATCTGTTGGTACATTATCTATGGCGTATCTAACTACAATCTTTATTAGAGATTTTGTAAGTACAAAATATTCTAGATATATATTTTTGATTTCTGGAGTAATGTACTTAACGACTCTTTGGACTGCATGGGTCTTTAACTTCAATATGATGCCTTACATAACCCAATTTGGTTTCTTACCCTTACTACTATTAAGTGTCTACCTACTAATGAAAGATTGGTCTTGGGCAAAAGTCCTTCTTCTTTCTATTGCTTCTATCCTTTTCTCTTCCTCCTCTGTTATTGCTACTCTCTTTTTTGTAAATATATTCTTAATTACAGGAGCATTCATATATTGGGGGTATTTACATAAAACGAAGATCAGAAAGATATTAATTGGTATTGGTATATTCATTTTATTGCAATTATTCTGGTTCCTACCTTTTATACAATATACTTTCTCTTCAACTCAAAACATTATAGATTCATATACTAATAGAGCTATCACGGCAAATACAATAGATTTGGAATCTCAAATGATGACAGTATCCAACTCTGCACGTTTCTATACCAGACTTCTTGGAACAATAGATAACCCATCTACAGAGAGTTATATATTTCCTATGTCAGAGGACTTCCAAGCATATGATATCTACAAGGTAGTTGGCTTACTTCCTCTTTTCCTTTCAATAATGGGATTGATATTCTGTATATTTAAGAAAAAATGGAAACTACTACCACTTTGGTTTGTACTCTTTGCTTTACTTTTCTTACTTAAGAATCAGAATCCTCCATTAGGGGGTATATATATTTGGTTACAGGAGAATTTTGATATATTTAAACAGGTGTTTAGATGGGTTTCTTCTAAATTAGGACAGTCATATTTAATTCTTTTAGTAATTACATCAGTAATAGGGTTTTTATATACAGTGGATTTCTACGCATCCTTCTTCAAAAGGAAGGAAAGAAAACTCTTTGTTTTAATTCCTGTAATACTCATTATCACTATTCCCCTCTTCTACTCAGAGTATTTCTTTAAGGGACAGCTTTTTACTAATAGGGCTTTGGTTAATCTGCCTGAAGAATATTACTCACTTGGTGAGGTACTTAGTGAAGATGGGAACGGGAGAGTATTCTATGCTCCACCTGCAAATAACGGGTACTTTAGGGAGTATGAATGGGGATTTGTGGGTTCACAGTTTTTGGGATATATAATCCCCAACCCCTTAATGGATATGTCTTTAGCGATAGGGTCTGATGTTGGGGAGAGCGCTATGTTAGAGTTACAAAATGACTTTGAGTCAGGTAATCTTGTGGAGCTAAATAAAGATCTAGAGAAATACGATGTTGAGTATATATTGGTAGATAGAAGTCTTGTAAAAGGTAGATATGGATATGAATTAAATTGGGAATTAGTTGATAGATATGCAAAAAGTTGGGAAAAAGTTTGGTCAAAGAACTTCTTAGAATTGTACAAACTAAAAGAGAACGAGACTATTAAATATGTAGAATCTGTTGGTCAAAATAGTGAATTAGAGAGCGGATATTTTGTTAGAAAATATTCCCAAGAACCTCTTTTCTCTTCTTTAAATATAGACCTTAATGATGCAGTATTTAGTAAGAATAATTTAATAAAGAAGATAGAATATACAGGAGTAAATACTATCCTTTATTCCAATTATAATAAATTAGATATTAATAAGTTACCAACTACTATTAAAAAGATTGGTACAGAAGTAATATCTACTTTGGCAACACCAAGTATAAAGGGGTTGAATAACAGTAGCTATAAAAAGGCTACTCTCCCCTCTTCCAAAGAGTATGTATATATTCTTAATCAAGATGTATTTACTCAAGGACAGCTAGAACAAGGTATTAATTTGTATAATAACTGGGGATCTGTAAATCAGCTTTCTGTTGTACAAAAGGATTCTTTTAAGAGTATAAATTACACAAATATCCTTAGTAAGAGTAAGCCTGGTGATTGTTCTGGTGGAGAGTATCGAATTATGCCTAATGTAGTACCACAGGAAAGTAGTTCAGGTTTTGTAATTGAGGGAAATAGTGATCTGCCCTGTTTGTACACAGAAATATCTTTGGACAAGAGATTAAAATATGTTGGTGAGATACTTTTAAACTGGGAGAGTAGTAATGGTACAGATATTGGGTACTGTCTTTACTCTTCAAATAGTGAGGTATGTTTAAATAAAGAGAAATTCCTTTATACAGGAGATGGATATGGGAACATAACTCTCCCTATCCCTAAGGTTATTGATGGAGGGGATAACCTCTCTTTAGTACTGTATGCACTTAATCCCAAAGGAGAGAAATCAAGTTTGATTGTTAGGAATGTTGAACTAAAATACTCTAGTGATATAGAAGCTCTTAATTTAAAAGATAAGTATATTGATAAGGGGGAGAAATCATTAAATATAAATAATGGTGAATCTATTACTATAAAAATCCCAATATTTAACAATGGCTCTAGTTATGTATATAACTCTATTCAGAAAGAGAATCTTTTGTGGCAACCCAATATTGCAGAGGATAGATCTTTACCATATCTAGCATCTTTTGATGAGGGAATGAAACAGAGTGTGCAGAATCAATATCTTAATCAGTATCATCAACTTTTTGAAACAGATCCTACCAAAAGATACCTTTGGTATTGGGCTGGTGAGAATATTAGTAATATTCCCTCCTCTGTATGTTTAACCTATGTCGGAGATGATAAGTGTTGGGTAGATAGTACATTCTTTGATGACAAACTTGGTTCTGAAGCTCGTATATTTTCCCCTATCTCTTCAAAAGAGAATAGCTTGGATGCATCTTTTAATAGCATTAGTTTTAAGAATCTTAGTGAGAATATTCTTAAAGATTTCATTGTAATGGAGATTCCTAATATGTGGTTTGATTTCCAATTTGAACCGATATTACCAAGAGAATTTACAGAGAGTAAGATGCAAAGTATTTCAGAATCTCCTAATTCTACCTTTTACAAAATTAATACAAAAGAGATTAAAAATAGAGATAAGATAATATCTATTCCACAGGCTAAATCTAACTCATGGGTAGCAATAGGTTTTACTGATTTCTTTATTAAACTAATCCCAGATAGTTCTAGAGTATATCTTAATGGATGGCAACAGGGTTGGGATATTAGTGGTATGAATAATTTAAATACTGTATTTGTATTCTATCTTCCCAATATAATTAGTTACTTTGGATATGGAGTAATAATTACTATCTTGGGAGTATCTACCTTCTATTTATTTAATCAAAGAAGAAAATATGGAAAAAAGTAATCCTTTGGTATCAATAGTTATACCAGTACATAATGGGGAGGAATATATTAAAGAAGCTATAGATAGCTGTTTAAATCAGACATACAGAAATATTGAAGTAATAGTAGTAGATGATAAGTCGGAAGATAGGACATTAGAGATATTAAAGGAGTATGGAGATAGAATTAAAGTATTACCAGTAGAGAAACAAGATGGATTAGGTAATGTAATAAACATAGGTATTAAGGTTTCTAAGGGCAAATACATAGCTAGAATGGATGCAGATGATGTAATGTATCCTACTCGATTAGAGAAACAGGTAGAGTACCTTGAATCTAATCCTAAGTGTGTAGCAGTAGGAGGTCAAATAGATATCATAGATGAGAATGGTAAGATTACTGGTCATAGGGAGTATGCAATAGAGGATAGAGATTTAAAAAAGAATAGATTTCTTTTTCAACCGTTTGCACATCCTGCAGTAACACTTAGAAAAGATATTTTAGAAGATATTGGTTTGTATCCTGAGAATATGTGGAAGGTAGAGGATGTAAAACTTTTCTTAATATTAAGTACTAAAGGAGAGTTCCATAATCTAGAGGATACTGTACTTAAGTATAGAATGACTTTTAAAACAGAGAGTCAGTCTAAGATGTTAGATCATTTTAAAAAGACTAATGATATTCGTAAATGGGCTATTAAAGAATTAAATATTAAGCCTACATTTAGAGAATATATTATCTGGAATATGCAAAAGATTGGGGTATCTGTTCTTAGTTTGTTTCCTTCTTCAGTCTTTATGAAGACTTTTGAATTGTTTAGGAGGGTTGTTAAATAGATTAATTTTCAAAATATATTTGAAATCCTGCTGAATCGTTATTAGCTTCATATTCTAATTCAACTGTATCACCTTGTAATACCATTGGATTTTGATCTTTAGCTATTGCAGGGTTACCTAATTCCCACTCTTGCTGATTTACTTCTATTTTTCCTGCACTGTTATTAATAGTTCCATCAAATGGCATTGTAAATGCTATTCTTCCACCCTCAATCTTTAAATCTGTAAGATCTTTATTACCTTCAACTACTCTATTAGATTCCCATAATCCTAATGTATATTTTTTTACCTTTTTATCATATTCCGTTTTGTATGTTCCATACTCTCCAATAGTCATTACTAGATTCTTAGGGGAGTACTCTTTCCCACAGCCTGTTAATTCTAGAGCTGTAATTCCTCCAGCTAATAGTACGGCTCCTTTTAGGAATTCTCTTCTTGATATTTTTTCACTCATTGTTATAAATATATTAATTTATATGTATCAATTATATCCCATAGCTATACAGAATTCTAGTATATAGGTCTAACAAAAAAGGGAACTTTTTACAGTTCCCTTTTAGTAGTCATTCGTCCTTAAGGACTCATCAGTAAGATAAAAACAATCTTAGTGACTCTAGCGTGTGACGGGGTTATGTGATAAATGGGGTTTTTTATTATTAAAAATATATAATATTTTGTAATATTAAAAAGATAATCCCAAGTACCGGAACCCAGCTAGAGTTAGAGAGGTATCTCTGATTACTTGAACCAGAGTTGAAATCCAGCACTGTCATTGTTGGCACCATATGAAATAGTGACCAGCGAGCCCTTTATTACGAGAGTATTTCCACTTTCGTCTTCAATGGGATTGCCCAATGTCCATACCTTATTGTCTATTGAGACCGACCCAGCACTATTATTTATTGTTCCATCAAATGGCATCACAAATTGAATTGTTCCACCTTTGATTTTGAGATCCGCTAATGTCATTTCTCCAATAGAAATTTGTGCCTCAGGCCAGATGCCCAGAGTCCATTTGTTCATGTTACTGTCAAGGACAGCATGATAGGACCCAAGAGGACCAAGTACCAGCACAGTAGACTCTGAAACAAAATCTCCAGGATTATTGACAACAGGGTCATTTCCAATGGGATTATTGATGACAGGGTCATTCCCAACAGGGTTGTTGTTTGCACTAACAACTTGGTTTTGGATTTGAAACCCAAACCAGATTATCGCCATTATGGCAACAATCATTATCAATACAAACATAAGATCTCGCAATAAATTGCGCTGGGCCTTAGGCTCAGGATTGGTAACAACTGGAGCTGTTTTTGCAACAGGAGCTGTTTTCGCAACAGGAGCTGTTTTTGCAACAGGAGCTGTTTTCGCAACAGGAGCTGTTTTCGCAACAGGAGCTGTTTTTGCAGCAGGAGCTGCTTTTGTCGTACTAGATTTTGTAGTCATTTCATTCTCCTTTTATGACTTCTAAAAAAAATTTTATTTTTCACCAACGGTGAATTTAATTAACTAAATGTTATTAATTAACTAGATTCACCATTGGTATATCAATAAAGAAGAAAGATACCTACTCTATTCTATTCATCACACGCTATTTTGTTTTAAATATATTAGACTAAGTCTATATAATATACTTAAAACTTTTTAAAGAACTCTGAGTTCATAAGAACTCATAAAAGATATTTAAGAGAATATCTCTCTATGAACACTTATGTTTATTTATTTGAAGTTTAGATATGTTAAAGAGCAGTATTTAATTATCTAACTATATTATACTATAGGTTGGGTAAAATATCAATATGTCTATTGATGTGGGTCAGGTTTATTCTTAATGAGCAATTAATTATTAAGATGTTATATTATACTATAAGCCGGTATCTTTATCAATATCCCCTACTCTTCAGAAATATTTAATATCTATTTGTTAGCATTAATATATGGTATCTAAATCATGTTATGTATTCATTGATTCATCTAATCTTTTCTATGGAGGTAAGAGAAGATTAGGATGGAGAGTAGACTATCTTAAGTTACTTAAATATCTAAAGAGAAGATACGGGGTAAAAAAGATATTCTATTATTCAGGAGTAGAAGCTCATGGTTTTGAACCTCTACTTTCATCGTTAGAGAGATATCCAGTAGAGAGTTTATACAAATATCTCCAAGAGGAGTTTAAGAGAGCAAATAAGGAAGAAAAAGAATACCTTCTGAAAGATATATCTAGGACGAAGTTTTTAAGAAAGATAGAAGAGTTTGGCTATACTCTTAGATTAAAACCAATTAAACATTTAAGAGATTTTAAAGGCAGGATAAAGAGTAAGTCTAATTGTGATGTTGATTTAACTCTTGATGCGATTAGATTGGAGAAAAAGTATGACACTTTTATACTGCTTTCGGGTGATGGTGATTTTGAAATACTTCTTAGATATCTAAGAGAAAAAGGGAAGAATATTGTAGTAATTGCGAACAGTGACAATACAGCAAGAATTATAAAGGATAGATATCAGGATAACTTTATAGATTTTTCTAGAATTAAAGAAGTAATTGAAGAATAAAAATGGGAGGATCGCCCATATAGGAAGGTCCTCCCGAGGTCTTGTGTTTAAGTATAATCCAAAGATTACTAATATTCAAGAATATATTTATGAACAATGTCGGAGTGTAGAATGAAAAAGACTGGCATTCACGTTCGGTCGAAACCTTAGGTTAGTCCAGTCATGGTAATTAGAATATTATATTTCTTTGTAAATTATATATCAAGAATATTTTTGGTTTTTAATAAAAAAAAAGAGGAGATTATTCTCCTCTTTAATATTATCTATATGCTCTAAGCAGTTTAGAATTAAATACCCTATTCTCTCTCATAGAGATACTTAAGATATCCTTTATCATTTTACTTACCTCTTTAATATTTGCAGATGTAGAATCAGATCTATTCTTGTTTAAAAAGAAAGGTATTACAGATACAGTGTACCCTACTCTACCTATCTCATTTAATATCTCAGAGTCTATTGCAAACCTATTTACTTTTAAGTTAGGTAATATTCTTTTTACTAAATCTCTTTTAAAAAGTTTTAAACCACACCCTATATCAGTAATATCTTTTGGTAATCTTAAAAATACCCTATTTATCAAAGTTAAACCGTAAGAGAATACCTTTCTACTTAAAGTCATCTCTACATTAGATTCAGAATGTAATTTAGAAGGTATAACCGCCATTACACTATCTCTTTTAATAGCTTTAAGAGCATATCCTAATGTTCTAATTTGAATATCGGTATCTGCATCTATAAAACCGATTACATCACCTGTAGCTCTACTCATACCATATCTAATAGCATATCCCTTACCCATATTCTCTCTATAACCATATACTTTAGCTTTTTTAAGATTATTGTTCTTAATATACTGCATTAAAGTACCCTTAGTATTATCAACATACCCATCAATTACGAAGATGAGCTCAAAATCAGGGTTGATTCTAGAAAGGTATCCATATACCCTTTCTAATTGATCTAACACCTCTCTTTGTTTTTTATATGTTGGTATAACCAAAGATATTTTCATTGTTATTAATAAAGAGACAGATATGAAATAAATATGTGCATTTAATAGTGTGCCCCAAAGGGGCAATCTACCTAATTAGATAGATTGCTTTGCCTTTAGGTTTTTAACTATAGCTAATACTGTCATTCCAGTAGTAAATGTTGCTAAAGCTGCAATGTAGAAGATACTTGTATCATCAAAACCTGTTGGAATAGGTTTATGAGGTTCATATGGTGTATAAGGACCGTATGGATTAGAGGTATCTGCTAATACAGCTGAAACATTTGCAAAGAAGAATGTTGCTACAGTTAATGCAACTGTGTATAACTTCCTCATATTTAAAAGGGCTAGTTAATTTAAATGCAATAGCATTATACAATATCTAGCCACTTTAGTCTATACTATGGGTTATAGCCTCGTAGGAAGGTCTCAAGTATCTTACCCTTACTAACCATCTCTTGGGCATACTCTACTCCGATATATCTGTAGTGCCAACTCTCAAACTTATACCCTGTAGTTGGCTCGTATCCTTTTGGGTATGATATTACAAAACCATACTTATATGCATTTTTTACTAACCATGCACTAGCCTTTGTATTAGCAAAAGAATCTCCTAGTGCATCCCCTATTTCATTACTACTAAAATCAATTACAGTACCTAATTGATGTTGACTATGTCCTGGTCTAGCAGAGAATGTATCTACATAAGCTACATTATTATTATTTTTAGTTAACCAGTAGTTATATGTAGTTACCTGTGTTTGATATGATCTATATGCTGATACAATGCTTAAATCTATACCTGCAGCTTTAGAATCTGTAATCATATTCTTTAAATCATTGATAAGGATATTTCTAAGGTAGTAGTTCTCTCCCCTTCTAATACCAGCATTACTTGCCTTAACTAAATCTTTTGGGGCATATGTACTTGGTAATTTATATGTCTTATTTACCAATACTAATAGGTCATCACCACTTCTTTTAGTAGTAAATATCTCATCTGGATATTCCCACCAATTTTTACTTGTACTACTATTATCTTCCATTTTCTCTTCCTCCTTTTTAATTATTTCTTCTTGCACTTTTTCAATTACTGAAGTATCTTTAGGTTCTTTAAATACCCACTCCTGTTTCTCTTCCTCTTTATCATCTTCTTGTTGTGTACTTATTATCATATCAGCAGTTTTAGCAGGAAGAAAGAACATCAGTATTAATACGAGAGTATATAGTATGGTTTTCTTCATAGGGTATATTTTACAAGATTTTGGTATAGGTATATAGGTTAGGAAATATATTATTAGGTGTGCTATATTCAAGAAATCAAATTCCCGCTATCTTGTCTTCACAATATATTTAAATTTTTAAAATATATTATTATGTCTTTAACAAAACAAGATTTAAAAAACATAGGAAGTTTGTTTGTAAATAGGTTTGATGACATTGAGGAAAAATTTCTAGAAATAGAAAGAAGAGATACATCACATGAACTTACCTTTATGAAGATGTTTAAAAGGTTTGATAATTTAGAATCTATGATTACTAAGGCTCATATAAGAGAAAACAAAAATAGGGATAGATTGGATAAGGTAGAAATGGATGTAGATGATTTAAGAAGGAGTATTTTTGATTACAATGATGGTAGTTTTAAAACAAAAGCTTCAAAGGGTTAGTTTACCCTATTTGCATACCTAAAGATTCTTACAGGGGAATTGAAATATTTACATGTATAGAGGATTAGATCTGCGCTGTAGTCAGAGATATATGTACTCTCCTGCGAATTATATATTTCATATATATACTCTCTTTGATTCCAATATATACTTACCCTATCTCCTTTAACTGTTTTAGGTAGATTGTAAAAAGATATCTTATTTCTAAAATCTGTACTCCAACTTGTATATCCAAATCTATGTGCAGCTAATATTATTGGTAACTGATCTTTTTCAGGAGTACCGTAATCATTTACTATCCATGTACCCTTTAGGAGTGCTTTTTTGTAATCCTTACTATCTGATATGGGGGAATTTACCTTAATACTAGGTATTAATACAAAATACCCTTCGGGTAAATCTGGATTAAATGGGGGTATATTACTCTTCTCTTCAGGTTCTTTCTCCTCTACTTTCTCTTGTACTACCTCTTTAGCAATCTTTTCTACATCCTTATCTACCTCATCAGGATTTAATCTATACCAAATATATGGGGCTGTTGGTATAGCGAGTAGGATGATAGTAATAAGGATAAAGGTAAAACCCATTAGAGTATAGGTATTAAGGAGTTTATTAATCTTTTCCTTTCTATTCATATATATACACATTATCACATATATATATTTTTTAGAAAATATCTCCATTAAAATTATAACAGGGGGATGTATAGTTTAAGATATACAAGTTTTAGATATTGGATAAAGGGTCAGGAAATATATATTTGAGTGTGTCACAATATATTATTAAATTGTAATGGATATATATATGGTAAGAAAAACAGATGATATACAGCAATTGAAGGTACTTTTAGAGATACAGTTTAAGAGTATTGAAAAACAGCTTAAGGAGTATGATAGGAATATTTTAAAGGTATTAAAAAAACTTAATACACAAAAGAAATACTCTAATATGAATCAGTATACTGAAGATGTAGAGATTAAGGTAAGGTCATATATGGATGGAGATATGAGGGTATGAATAGGTAGTGTGTTTGTGCTAGGTCTGATAAGGAGATTTTGTCTGAATATCAGACCTAGTATGTGAAGATTAGAAGTGGAAAATGATTTTTAATATTACTAAAACAATAATAGATGCAATAAACATTGTAGCGATAGTTTCCCAACCCTCTTTTTCTTCTTTTGAAAAAGGCTTAACATCTTTCATTTCTCTTCCTCCTATCTGAGATATTTTAAGTATCAGGTTGATACCTAATTCTATCTCAGATATGCACACTACCTATTTAGTATGTAAATGATGGAAAATCGTTATTACATACATTTAAAAAGAACCGCAGATTATACTGCGGTTTCTTTATATATACAATGGGATGAGATATTTAGAGTATAGCCATTGTAGCTACTCTATCTCCTTCTCCAATATTCATAATCTTTACTCCACTTGTTTGTCTTCCTAATGTTGGTATAGCGTCTATAGATGAACGTATTACTTTTGATTTCTCAGATATTACCACTATCTCTGCTTTAGGATGATCTAATATCCTTGCTACAGCTATCTTACCTGTCTTTTTAGTTACTCTAAAGGTAAATATGCCTGTACCACCTCTTTTCTGTTTCGTATATTCAGAAAGTTTAGACATTTTTCCATATCCATACTCTGATAGTGTAAATATCCTGTTCTCATTCGTTCTTACTACTCCCATACCTACTATAAAGTCAGTATCTGATTTAAACTTCATAGCTGTAACACCCCTAGTACTTCTACCAAGTGGTCTAACATCTTTTTCAGAGAATCTAATAGATTTACCATCTTGTGTAACAAGTATTACCTCATCATCCCCTGTTGTTGGTTTTACCCATATTAATTCATCATTTACCTCTAATTTAATAGCGGTTAATCCATTAGCTCTAATCTTTGAGAATTCATTTAAATCAGTCTTTTTAACAATACCTCCCTTAGTTACCATTAAGAAATATTTAAAATCTCTCTTTTTAACTATACCCTGTGTATCTTGTCCCTCTTGTATTTCTTCTGAACCCATTATCCCACCCTTAGGATCTCTAGTTAAAATGGAAGTAATTACCTCATTCTGATCTAACTGTACCAAGTTTATCAAAGGAATACCCTTTGCTGTTCTACCGTACTCTGGTATTTCGAATATTCTTGTAGTAAATACCCTTCCCTTATTAGTAAAGAGTAATAACTCATCATGTGTATTACACAAAAGTACGTGCTCTATGAAGTCTCCCTCTTTAGTATCTCCTCCTGATATACCTTTTCCTCCTCTTTTTTGTGTTTGATATGTAGAAGGAGGAACTCTCTTAACATATCCAGAATGAGTGATGGTGATTAAGGTTTCTTCCTGTGCTATTAAATCCTCCTCTGATATCTCATTTACCTTACCCTTTACCACCCTACTCTTTCTCTTATCTGCGTAGTTCTCTTTAATCTGGTCTAAATCTTTACTAATGATTTCCAAAATTTTATCTTGGTTATCAAGTACAGCATTGTATTCAATAATTTTTTCCTTAGTTTCTTTGTAATCATTCTCTAATTTCATTCTTTCTAATGCGGCTAATCTTCTTAGTTGCATATCTAAGATTGCTTGAGCCTGTACCTCTGTAAACTTAAACTTATCCATTAAGTTTGTTTTAGCAGTCTCTTGAGTCTTTGATGCTCTAATAGTTGCTATTACTTCATCCAAAAAATCTAAAGCCTTAAGTAAGCCCTCTAATATATGTGCATGATATCTAGCCTCTGCTAAATCAAATTCATACCTTCTAATTGTTACAGTAAGTCTAAATGAGAGGAAAAGCTCTAGCATTCTCTTAAGTGAGAGAGTTATTGGTTCCTGTTCTACTAATGCAATCATATTAGCATTAAAGGTCTTTTGCATTTCTGTATATTTAAACAGTTTGTTTAGAACTGTTTTAGGTTGTGCATCCTTTTTAAGAATAACTACAACTCTAATACCCTCTTTATTTGACTCATCTCTAATATCTGCTATACCAGTAATTTTCTTATCTCTAACCAAATCAGCAATCTTCTCAATCATATATGCTTTGTTAACTTGGTAAGGGATTTCAGTTATTAAAATCTGGTATCTACCATTTTGACCCTCTACTATGGATGCTTGCGCTCTTTGCAAAATCTTACCTCTACCAGTAGCATATGCATTTAATATCTCATCCCTATCATATATAGTTCCTCCTGTAGGGAAATCTGGTCCAGGTACAATCTCTATTAACTCTTCTGGTGTTATCTCTGATTTAAAATCAGGGTAAAGAACCTCTCCACTCTCCCCCATCCTATCCAATATCTTTTGAATATCTTTTTCATATTCTAATGATTTAGTATCAACGTAATTCTCTACATATGTCTCTGGTTTAGAATTCAATGTCTGGGGTATTACCTCTTTAGACTCCTTTGCTTTTCGTAGTTCATTGTAAATTGCTACACCTTCCCACCTATTTTTACCTTTAATCATTTCCTGAAGAGCATCTATTAACTCTCCAAGATTATGAGGAGGTATTTGTGTTGCCATACCTACAGCAATACCTTGACTACCGTTTGCTAAAAGATTTGGGAAAAGTGCAGGTAAAACAGTAGGCTCTAATCTAGTACCATCATAGTTAGGAAGAAATGTTACTGTACCCTTGTATAGATCCTTTAAAAGCTCAGGTGTAATCTTACCCATTCTAGCCTCTGTATATCTCATTGCTGCTGCTGGGTCTCCATCTATTGAACCGAAGTTACCCTGTCCTTCTACTAAAAGATATCTAGTAGAGAACTCTTGTGCTAATTTTACTAATGTAGGATATACAACACTCTCACCATGAGGATGGTAGTTACCAGAGGTATCTCCAGCTATCTTTGCACACTTTCTAAAGTGTGAAGATGGAGAAAGAGAAAGGTCGTTCATAGCGACTAAGATTCTTCTTTGAGAGGGCTTAAGACCATCCTTTACCTCAGGAAGAGCACGAGAGACGATAACGGACATAGAGTAATCTATATAGTTGGATTTCATCTCATCTACAATTGAACGAGGTGTTAACTCACCAGGTTTAAATGTAAGATCAAAATCCAAATCATTATCCTCTTGTAGTATGGTAGACTCTACTGAATCTTTATTCTCTACCTCTATACTCTCTTGTGCTTTAGTTATTACTTTTTTATCTATATCAGCCATTAGTACTAGTTATGTATATTAATATGTTTTACCTTCTAAGTCAGAAGATATTTCTGCTTTTTTAAATTCGTAATCTATTGCAAGCTTACTAAGCTCAGTAAATGTCTCCATATCTGTTTTATAGTCGGTAACTATATCTTCTTCCATTGGAGATACTGAAATATTCTCTAACTCCTCCTCTTGATCATAGATATGCAATTTTACAAGATTATCATAGCGATCTGTTGTTCCCTCTTTTAGTATTTTCTCAATTGCAACCTTTCCAGCAACGGTATTATTTTCAATTTCACTCTTTATCTTCTCTTCCAAAGCCTTGTTTGATTGGTCTTTTACTAAGATTTCTAATATTGCGTAATATGAATTTGGAACCTCATAAAAAAATCTCTTATCAATTAACTGTGTTAGATTCTCCTTGAATTCTGGAGATTTTCTCATCTCATCTCTTGTTGTTTCCATCATATCTTTATACTAAACAATTTAAATCAGAATCCTCTTCATCCAAAAGCTCATATGGATCTATAGAGGCTTCATAAATATCTTCGTTATCATCATCTATTGGAATAGTATGTACATTATTTTCTATATCTACTCCAGAGACAATAGCGACTGTGTCTAGATCCTTTTGGAAAGAGATTAATCTTTGACCAAATTTAGACTGTATCTCTTGTGTAAACCTCTCCCCATCTATACCATATTTAAAGAAATCAATCCTTGAATCTATATTAGGGTAGTTTTGATACAGAGCAATTAGTAACATCTCTGTTACCTCCCCTATCTTTTCTTTATCAATCTTTTTTGTATTAAGATTTTCCATATCTTTATTAAACATCTAAATTAGCTCTCTTGGCATACTTTTGTATAAATCTTCTTCTAGGAGGTACCTCTGCACCCATTAACATTTCAAATACCTTCTCTGCTTCCTCTGCATCAGCTATATGTACCTGTTTAAGTGCTCTTGTTTCTGGATCCATTGTTGTATCCCAAAGCTGTTGAGGATTCATTTCTCCTAATCCTTTAAATCTGTTAGCTAAGGGACTCTTACCTGCAGTTTTAGCTTTCTTAACAAAGGCATCCTTTTCGTTATCATTTAAGAAGTAGTATTTCTTTTTACCAATCTCTACTTTATGTAAAGGAGGTTGAGCTACATATACGTATCCTCCATCTATTAAGGGTTTAAAGAATCTAAAAAGTAAGGTTAGTACTAAGGTAGTAATATGTAAACCATCTACATCAGCGTCACTCATAATGATGATTTTATGATATCTCAACTTACTAATATCTAAGGTAGTACCTATTCCTACTCCTAGTGCTGTTGTAATATCTTTAAACTCATTATTACCAAGTACTCTATCTACTCTATATTTATGTGTATTGATAATTTTACCTCTTAAAGGTAGTACAGCTTGATTATGCCTATCTCTACCCTGCTTAGCACTACCACCTGCAGAGTCTCCCTCTACAATGTAGAGCTCTGAGTCAGCTGGGTTATTACTAATACAATCTGCTAGTTTACCAGGTAAGGTAGTACTCTCTAGCGCACTCTTTCTAATTACAGCATCTCTTGCAGCTTTAGCTGCTGCTTTAGCTTTGTAAGAAAGTATAGCTTTATCTATTATCGCTTTAGCCTCTTTAGGATGTTCATCAAAGTATATTAGTAATTCATCTCTAATTACCTTAGCTACAGCATTTTTTACCTCTGGGTTATTTAACTTTATCTTAGTCTGTCCTTCAAATTGAGGATTAGCAACCTTAACTGAAATTACTGCAGTTAACCCCTCTCTTACATCATCTCCATTTAATGTTGTAGTTAATCCCTTGAGTAACTCCGACTTTTGAGCATATGTATTAATTGCACTAGTAAGAGCTGTTCTAAACCCTGAAAGATGAGTACCACCCTCTGGATTTATTATGTTATTGGTATAGCATTTTACATTCTCATCCATACTGTTTGTATACTGTATGGCTGTTTCTACAATTATTTCATCCTGTTCTTTTCTAGTGTAAAAAGGTATAGGGTTGATTAATTTCTCATCTATGTTCATAAAGAGAACATATGACTTAATACCATCTTCAAAGTAAAGATCAAATATCTTAGGAGGCTTACCCGCCTCTACTCTTTCATCCATTATTGATATCTTTAAACCTGCTGTTAGGTATGCATGTTGTCTACATTTTTTAACAATTTCTTTAAAATCAAAACTAGTTTCTGAAAATATCTCATCATCAGGCATAAACCTATGCTCTGTACCATTAACCTCTCTTGTATTCCCTACCTTTTTTACAGGATATTGAGGAATTCCCCTCCTATATTCCTGTTGATACTTCTCTTTATCTCTTACTACCGTAGTTATCATCCACTCTGATAGCGCATTGGTACATTTCATACCTACACCGTGTAAACCACCAGACACTTTATACGCACCCTCTTCAAACTTACCACCGGCATGGAGATTAGTCATAACTGTTTCAAGTGTAGATACCTTTGTTTGAGCATGTATTTCTACAGGGATACCCCTACCATTATCTTTTATTGAGATAGAGCCATCCTTATACAAACTTACCCATATCCTATCACAGTATCCTGCTATAGCTTCATCTACTGAGTTATCTAATATCTCTGTAAAAATATGGTGTAACCCTTCTCTATCGGTTGAACCAATGTACATAGCAGGTCTCTTTCTTACTGCTTCTAACCCTTGTAAAACTTGAATATTGGATGCACCGTATTCACTTTTATTCTTAACCATTATGTATCTTCTTTAAATTAGTCTGTAATATGTTCTATTCAAAGTCCAGGTATATTCTATATATTATAGGGGGAAATGTTAAGAGCTAAGTTATCTTGTTAAATCAAGATAAAGGCTCTCAAGCACTAATCTCCTATTACCATTGGCTTCTACTTTTCTCTTTGCATTTACTACTTTACCAATATCATTATAGATTTTTTTTACATCTACTCCCTCTCCTATTTTACTCTCTAAGTTCTTCTGAAGATGTAATTCTAAGTTCCTAAGTAAGAGTAATGTATCATCTCTCTCTTTGGAAATACCTTCTATTCTCTCAAAAGCTTGTAAAAGGTCAAGCTCAAATATATTATCATACTCTAATTCAACCTCCCTTTCATCTTTTGTATATACCTTAAAACATCTGGAAAGGACTGTAGGTAGTAAATTCTTCTCATTACTGGTAGTAAGTATATATACAGTGGTGTCAGTACTCTCTTCTAATGTTTTTAGTAAAGAATTTTGTGCCTGTGGAGTTAATTTCTCAGAATTAAATATTAACCCTACCTGAGCTTTCTCTTTAAAAGGAGTATACATCATTTCTTTTTGAAACTCTTTTACATCCTCTATACCAATACTCTTTACATTATCACTTACTAGAGTATGGATATCTGGGTTTTTACTATTAAAGAGATCTTCATTTATATCCCTCTGCCATAGCCTATTTAGAAGAATCTTTACTCCCTCCTTTATATTTTTCTCATTATTGCCTACAATTAAGTATGTCATTATGGTACATTTTACCATATATTTGATGTAATTTGATTAAAAATGTTAATGGAATTAGAGGTAAAAGAGTTGTTACAAGGAGATATCTTAGATACTTTTGTTAAACAATCCCCTACTTCAAATTTCATGCAATCATGGAATTGGAGTAAGTATCAACAGGAGGGTTTAGGAAGAAAAACATTTAGATTAGGTTTTTATAGTGGTGAACAACTTGTTGCTATAGCTATATGCTACGAAGTATCTCAAACATTTGGAAAATATCTCTACTGCTCTAGAGGCCCTATTCTAAAAGAACTAGATCCCAACCTATATACCCAAGTATTGAATTCTTTAAAAAAATATTTTGAGGGTAAAGAGTATATCTTCTTAAAAATAGATCCTAGTATTGAAGAAAAAAATGAAATATCCCAAATTCCCCTCTCCTTAGGTTTTAAAAAATGTATTAACTATGTACAACCTGAAACACCATGGTTTACTGATTTAAAGGGAAATACAGAAGAAGAACTCTTAGATTGGTGCAAGGAAAACGGTATGGGTAAGAACTACCCTACATATATTCGTAAAGCGAAAAGGTCTGGTGTTACAGTAAGATTTTCAAAAGAGTTACCAGATTGGAAACTGTTTACTCACTACCTTCATAACAGTGCAGATGTAAAAGATTTTGTAATTAATGGAGCTGATTATTACCTTAAACAATTAAGATATTTAGGCGAGAATGGTGAAATACGCTTAGCTATTGC
>JAVEVH010000021.1:0-1325 GCA_034005145.1 Candidatus Dojkabacteria bacterium
CTTACAAAAACTATTTAAATAATATTCTCTATATCAATTGTAGTTCTTTCTATTGCTATAGGTTATCTAGTATGGAGAGTTAATCAAGAAGATAGATTAGATCCTACAGATAGTGAGGCTGTAGATTGTCCAGTAGGTTGTGAGTGGGCTCCTGGAGCTGGAGTTTGTATAGATGATCCTGGACTTGGATGCGACTTCTTAGAAGGTGCAAGTTGTCCTTCAGGTACCGACCTTGTTCCTGGTACAGGTGTATGTTGTGATCTCTGTGATGCAGAGCCAGGAGATGATAGTGGAGAGAGGTATCCTACTGTTGAAGCATGTCTCCCTATTGCAAGTGAAAGAAATTATGCTTTAGATCCTGACTATATAAACAATCCAAATAATTGTCCTGATGGTGACTTAAAATGGGAATGTAAGTATATAGATGCAGATGACGAGTATGAATTACAACTTAATTCTTGTACTCAAGGAGAAGAGGAGCCTCCTGTTCTTAATTGTGGTACTGAACCTACTACATATCCATTTAATAAGGCACCTACTACAGGTATAGGGCCATTCCTTAAAGATGGTGAAGTAATTCTCTACTATACTAGTCTGTTAGGATCAGATTACAGACCTGAGCTGACTTTTAGTTACAAGGGTACGGAATATCCTCCAATAAAGATGCCCGCTTTGTCTTCTAATAGGGCTAGGGTTGAAACAGGAATTATGGTTGAGGCAGGAGATACAATTACTTTGGTAAAATCAGATGATGATGTTAATCAAGGAGATCCAGAATGTGCTCCAGATGAGTCTGTTAATCCTAAATATATATCTTGGGGATGGATAGCTCCTAGTGGTGGAGAGTGTGGTTCTGGATTAGCAGGACCTCCTACAAATGGTATTACTGATGACCCAATGGATAAGGTCGCGGTGTTAACATCTTCATATAACTCGTGGGTACAAGCCTTTGGTGATGAGCCAGTAGTAAGTACTAATGGAAGTCAATGTTGGGCTGACTGGAGAGAGTGGCCAGGTGACTACGATTTTAATGACTACTTCTTACAGATAGCGTATGTATCAGAAGAGGTAGTTGTTGAAGAAAATGAACCAGTTTGGGATATAAGTAAGAGTGTAGTAGAGAGCTGTTTAGATGAGGGTACAGAAGATCCAGTTGCTCAATTAACATATACAATTACAGTAAGAAATACAGGAGATGGGGATGGTACCATTGAAAAGATAACAGATGATTTAGATAGTAAGGTATTAGCATCGTTTGTTCAAACAGGAATAACATCTCCTGGTACATACTCAAATGGGAATATAGTTTGGGATTACACAGGAAC
>JAVEVH010000021.1:1425-11935 GCA_034005145.1 Candidatus Dojkabacteria bacterium
GGTATATTTAGAATAGAAAAGAATACATACAAATATAGAGAAAGATTTGAAAGAAAAGTGGCTAACAAGTAAAAGAGTATGATATAATCCCAGAGTCTTAATTTAAAGGAAATACATATGGCTGTAATAGTTCATGCCAACGAAAATATAGATAGTGCACTCAAAAGACTTCATAGAGAAGTAATGAGGGAAAAAATCCTAGAGACATACAGAGAGAAGGTATATAGGGTTAAACCATCACTATTAAAAATTCAAAAGAGAAGAGAGTGGGCTAAGATGAAGAGAAGAAGAAGGTCTGCTGCAAGAAGAGCAAAGTAAATTTTAAGACATAATTTACATGTCACTTACTCAAGATATACGAAAAGATATGTTTGAAGCCTCTAAGGTAGGTGATACCAAATGCTCCGATATTTTAAAAATGGTACTTGCTGATATTAAGAATGAAGAGATTGTATTAGGTGAATCTCTTACTGATGAACAGGTATTAAAGGTATTAAGAAAACAGAAAAAAAGAGTAGAGGACTCTATAGAAGGTTTTACTAAGATGAATAGAGAGGATTTAATATCTAAAGAGAAAAATCAATTAGAAGTATTAGAAAAATACTTACCTGCATTAATGAGTGAAGAAGAGATTACTAAGGTTGTTAAAAAGGTAATAGCAGAGAGTGGAGCAAGTAGTATGAGAGATATGGGTATGGTAATGGGTAAGAGTATGAAAGAATTAGGAGATATGGCTGATGGTAATACTGTAAGAAATATTGTTCAGAAATTACTTTCTTAAAAGTAAAGAATGCAAATAGAGATATTAAATAGAGAGATAGTTTCCCAAATAGAGCCTACATTCAATATATCTTTTGAAGATATTACAGAGGGTTTTAAAAAACTTTTTGAAGATAGAGAGTTAGAGGATATTAATATTGTTTTTGTTTATTCCCAATATATACAAGATTTAAATAAAGAGTATAGAGATATAGATGCTCCTACAGATGTACTCTCTTTTAATATTTCCAAAAATAATAGTGGAGAAATATATATATGTCCAGAGTATGTATATACCTCTTTCCAAGGAGATGAGTTTGAAGAAGAAATATTAAGATTGATAATACATGGAACTCTTCATATACTAGGATATGATCATAGGGAGAGTTTAAATGATTCTCCTAATGAACAGATGTTTGTAGAACAGGAAGAATTACTTTTAAAATACAAAAAGATATGTTCATCTTAACAGGGTTAGGTAATCCAGGCAAAGAGTATGAGTTAACTCCTCATAATGCTGGGTATATGTTTTTAGATTCTTTTAGAGAGTATCTTTTAAAAGAAACAAATTTAGAAGTATCAGAGTGGATAGATGAGAAGAAAATGTTTCTTTCTGAGATATGTAAGATTAAAAAGAGTGGAGAGTTAATAGGGATATTACAGAAGCCTCTTACATATATGAATAACTCTGGGAATTGTGTTCAGTTACTTTTAAGAAAATATCCAGAATGTGAATATATCTTAATACATGATGATTTAGATATACCTCTGGGTATGTTTAAAATACATGCTGGGAAGTCCCCTAAGGGTCATAGAGGGGTACTTAGTGTAGAGAGTGTAGTAAAGAGTAAGGAGTTTGTAAGAGTAAGGTTAGGAGTTGAAAATAGGGGGGAGAGATTAATACCGGGAGATGCATATGTATTAATACCTTACTCTAAAAAAGAGTTAGCTATGTTAAATATGAGTATAGAGGAGAGTATCTCTACTCTTCTTGTAAAACACTTAGCACTTTAATCTCTGTTGCTTTGTAATGTTTTAATATCTCTTCTAAATTGTGTGTTACTAACCTTGTATCATCTGGTAGTACAATACCAAAGGTATCTTCGCCTACCACTATTCCCATATTCATAACTTTTTCTACCTCCATTACAAAAAAGATATCTCCAATATATAGCCCCTTATCATATGTAGTATGTACACCATATTCATTTAAATATTCATACAGTAATTCAGGATAGTTAAGAGAGAGTCTATATGTTTGAGGTGTATTTTTTGATCTGTAATATTCTCTTAGTACAGGCTCTAGGGGCAAGTTTTGTTCAAAGTAAGTCTGTGATATCAATCGGTATGAACCTAATGCTCCAAAGTTGTATTTAATCTTTTCCCAAGTATCACTAGAATTGGTTACTAGGTACTTACCTGTGGAAATACTCTTAACAAATTCAATACCTTCCCCCCTATCTAATTGATATATATTTCTTACCCCATCGTTATCGGTATCTGTATCGTACCTATCCTGTATCCCATCATAATCAATATCTTCATTTCTTTTGCGATCTACAAAATGATAGGCATTGTTGTATGTATTTAGATTCATATACATTGTAAAAAGCATATATACAAAAGAGAGTGATATGAAAAAATAGAGTATATATTTAAGAGGGTTAATCTCCTTTAAATATTTTTTAGATATGAGAAGAAGGAATATGCCCAAAAAGAGCATCTCTGTTGCAAATGCAGGAGTAAATATGTAACTAGTAAAGTAATTGAACTTAAAGATATTCCCTAATATTGTAATTTGGTTTTGAATTGGAAAGAGAGTAAGTGAATATGAGAAGAGTAGATCTGCTAGAAAGTGGGAAAGAGTACCAATTAAAAATGACCAAAGTATGACATTTAAGAGTTCATCTCTTAATACTAGTCTACTTTCTTTGTTTAAAACCTTTTTTAATACTCTTACCAATATATGTAATATTAACCATATTGATATGTAAAATATTGCAGAGTGAGTAAATACTGAGTGATGTTGAAATGAAGGTATATTGGTCATACTAAGTATTGCTAAATCAATATCAGGTAGTATTCCAAACAGTATACTAAGGATCATTACTAAAATATGTTCCTGTTTACTTAATTTAGAGATATTTTTCTTCTGAATACTCTCATTAAGTATGTAAGATATTGGTCCGTGTGCTAAATACATTTAATATATTTTTCTTAATTAATTCTTTCTAATTATACACATACTTGTTAAAATTAGCCTGTCTATGAAAAATTTTACAAAAGATTTCCTTAATATATTTAAATATACGAAGTTAGATAGGTATTCTACAATTACTGTAGGTAATGAGTACAAGGAGTTTGTAGCAGAGATATTAGGAAAGAAATTAGAAAAAGGTATATGTTTAGTTCCTAAAAGGGATGTTAATCCTTCTTTTAAAGTAATTAATATTGGTGATACTTTTAAAAAAGATACTCTCTTAGACTTAGAATACTCTAATGTAGAGAGAGTATGGAGTAGTGGGGAGTACTCAATATTAGGGGAAAACATATTAATATGGCCATACAGTTCTAAGTATATTTACAGAATTACACTACTTGGAGATGAGGTAGAGAGTATAGAGGTATTGGAGCCTGATAGTAGGAAGAGAGTAGATACTGTTTTAAATGTGAGAATATTTTCTAAAGATGAGGAGTTAGTAATTGGTAATGAGAGTAGTAAAGAGGTACTAATTGTAGAGTGTGTACCCAATATTTTTTTAGAAGAGGATGTCGTTGATATTGGTATTAGATCTTTACCTTACTTTTCGTTAACCTCTTTAACTAAGTCTAGTATTAATATATTAGATGATTACAAGGGTAGAGGATATGAGATATGGTACCTTACCAATGACCTTTTTAAATATGAGAGTGGGGGTAGTTTAAGTGAATATATAGATAGGGTGTATGAGATTGATGATAGTGTAGAAGGTAGTATTAGAAAGGGCTTTTTGTATGAGAGTGGTAAGTTACTAGTATTAACAGACTCTGAGGTGCTGGGTGAAGTATTACTTAGTCACAAAGAATTGGGTAAAGATATTGATCCTTCTTCGGTAGAGTTACTTAAAAAAATATTAGTGGGGGATTTTGTTGTACATGAGGATCATGGTATTGGTAAATTCTTAGGTTTAATTGAAAAGGAAGGTACTCAATATATTGAGATAGGGTATGCAGGAAATGATAGGTTGTATGTACCTTTGTATTCTTCTGAAAAGGTTATGAAATACATTGGTAGTGGTAAGGCACAGCCAATACTTACAGGATTAAATAGTGGGGTATGGAAGAGAGTGTCTAGTAAGGCTAAAGAGGATGTCGAAAATATTGCTAAAGAGTTACTTCAGATATATGCACTAAGAGAGATATCTAAATCTAAGAGGGTAATTTCTAATGAGAAAGAATTGGATGAATACTGGGAGTTTGTAAATGATTTCGAGTATACAGATACTGAAGATCAATATATTGCTAGTAAGAAGATATCACAGGACTTACAAAAGGATGTACCAATGGATAGGTTACTGGTAGGGGATGTTGGTTTTGGTAAAACAGAAATCGCTATGAGAGCTACCTTTGGGGTAGTAAATAGTGGTATGCAGGTTGCTGTCCTTGCTCCTACAACAGTATTAGCTAATCAGCATTTAAGGGTTTTTAAAGAGAGGTTTAAGAAATATCCATTTAATATATCCTTAATATCTAGGTTACAAACAGGCAAGGAGAAAGAGTTAATTACTAAGGAGGTAAATGAGGGTAAGATTGATATCTTAATTGGTACACATGCAATACTTTCTCAGGGTATTAAGTTTAAGAATTTAGGATTACTAGTAGTAGATGAAGAGCAGAAGTTTGGTGTAAAGCAGAAAGAGAAACTTAAGGGAAGTAGGGTAGATACACATGTTCTCTCTATGACTGCTACACCAATACCTAGAACTTTAAATCTTTCACTAATGGGAGTAAGAGATATCTCTGTACTCGCTATACCTCCTTTAGGTAGAAGAGAGATTAAAAATGAGTTTAGTAAGTTTACTTTCGAGAAAGTGAAAGAATGTATATTGCGTGAGCTAAAAAGAGATGGGCAGGTATATTACCTACATAACCGTGTAGAGAGTATATATGGTTTAGAGGAGAAGTTAAGAGAGTTGCTCCCTGATATGCGCATAGAGGTAGCTCATGGTAGGTTAAGTGGTAATAGGTTGATAGAGGTGATGGAGAGGTTTGTTAATCATGAGATAGATGTTTTACTTTGTACAACGATAATTGAGAATGGTTTAGATATTTCTAATGCGAATACCTTAATCGTAGATGATGTAAACAGGTTAGGTCTTTCCCAGATGTATCAGATTAGGGGCAGAGTAGGTAGGGGAGAAAAACAGGCATATGCTTGTTTCCTGTATGATGAATTAAAGGGTGATGCTACTTTGCGATTAGAAGCTTTGAGAGAATCAGAGGCCTTAGGATCTGGTTTTGTACTCTCTAATAGGGATTTAGAAATTAGGGGAGCAGGTGACATATTAGGTAAGAAACAGAGTGGTACAATCAACTCAATTGGTTACGGATTGTATACACGTCTTTTGTATGAGGCTGTTGAGAGTTTAAAAGGTAGTGATATTAATGGTTAGTAGGTGTGTAAATATTTTTTACTTGTTACTCATCTCTTTGTAGTTTAATATGTACATCATGTCCACTGTACTGTATAGAAAATATCGAGCACAAAACTTTGATGAACTTGTTGGACAAGATCATATTACAAAGATTTTGAAAAACGCTATTAAGAGTAATCAACTCTCTCATGCTTTTCTTTTTGTTGGTTCTAGGGGTACTGGTAAAACAAGTACTGCTAGAATACTGTCTAAGGCAGTTAATTGTCTTAAACCTAAAAAGGATGGTAATCCATGTAATAAATGTGAGGTATGTGAGTCCATCTCTAATGGTAACTTCATGGATATGATTGAGATAGATGCAGCATCTAATAGGGGTATAGATCAGATTAGAGAGTTAAAGGAAAAGATTGAGTTTGTACCTAGTAAGGGGAGATTTAAGATATATGTAATTGATGAGGTACATATGTTAACCACAGAGGCATTTAATGCTCTTCTAAAGACCTTAGAGGAGCCTCCAGAGCATGTAATATTCATACTTGCTACTACAGATGTACATAAGTTACCAGCTACGATTCTTTCTAGATGTCAAAGGTATGATTTTAGATTAGGTACACAGGAAGAGATTAGAACAACATTAGAAGATATTCTTTCTAAAGAGAAGCTAAAGGTAGAGGGTAAGGGGTTGGATATAATTGTGAGGAATGCAAGAGGTAGTTACAGAGATGCTCTTTCATTACTGGATGTTGTAGTTAATAGCCAGTTGAGGAGTGAAGATGCTAAAAAGATTACAGAGGATGAGGTAAGAGCTGTACTGGGTATTCCTGAGGTATATATGGTTAATGATTTAATATGCTCTCTCCTTTCTGGTGATTCTAAAAAATCTTTAGAGTGTATTAAGGAATTAGAGAGTAAGGGTACTAACTTAGTTCAATTTACTAATTTTACTCTAGAAGCATTAAGAGAGGTACTCGTTGGTAAGATTTCTGGTAAAGAGGTAGGGGAGTATACCTTTGCTAAGGGTTTACAATTAAGAGATTTACTTTCTTTAATTAAAGATTTCCTTAATGTAGAGAGAGATTTAAAGAATAGTACAAATCAGATATTAATATTACAAATGTTAATACCTATGTACTCAAAAGAAGAAGTTGTAGTCAAAAAAGAAACACATCCTGTTACTGAGAAAAAGGTAGTAAGAAAAAGTACAACTATTGTAGAGGGTAAGAGTGAGAGTGTAGAGGTAGTTAATAGTGATGTGATAGAGTTGGACCTTTCTGATATAGAGAAGAATTGGCAAAAGGTAGCTCAGGGAGTTAAGCCTCTTAATACTCATCTTTTTGCATTCTTAGGTGCATCTAAACCCATTAGTATTGAGAAGAATATACTGTGTATAGAGGTGCCTTTTAAATTCTATAAAGATCAGATAGATACTCCTGTAAGCAGGGATTTAATTGGTGGTGTAATCTTTAATGTATTAGGTACTCACTGTAGGCTTAAGTGTGTTGTTAATGAGAATGTAAAGCCCAAATTACAATCTAATGCTGATATAGTATTAAAGAATGTTCCTGTATTTGAGAAGAAGAAAGAAGAGAAGGTAGAAGTCGAGAAGAAGAAAACATTTGCCCCTAAAAAGGTTAGTGCTGATGTAGAAGCAATCTTTGCTGGTATGTAATATAGTAATTATGTATAATCCTAGTAGTATATATTTAATTTTGTTCTAACAAAGTAATGTTAAATCCCAAAGAGTTAATAAAGATGCAAATGGAAGCTAAAAAGATGCAGAAGAGATTAAGAGAGAAGAAAATATCAGGAGAATCTAAAGATGGAATGTTAAAAATTTTCATGAATGGTGCTCAGGAGTTTGAGGATATATGGGTAGATGATGATCTACTAGATTCTAGTATGATGGATAGGTTTAAAAAGGATATGAAAGAGGCATTTAAGGATTACCAAAAGGCTTTACAAAAGGAGATGGCACAGGATATGGATTTGGACAAGATAAAGAGTATGTTTAGCTAGTATGTCTGTACTTCCTAAATCTGTAGAAAATGTAATTAATGAATTTAGTAAACTACCAGGTGTAGGTCCTAAGTCTGCTTCAAGGATGACTTACCACTATTTAAGGTCTCCAAATAAGGATGCTACTAAGCTAGGTCAAGCTTTAATGGAGATGGATGAGAAGACCAAATTTTGTACTTCCTGTTTTAATGTTACTGACGAAGATATTTGTAATATCTGTAGTAGTCATTTAAGAGATCACTCCACTATATGTGTTGTAGAGGAGCCTTTAGACGTCGTAGCGTTTGAGAACTCTGGAATATACAACGGATTGTATTTTGTACTTGGTGGTGTAATCTCACCTGCAGAGGGTATTACTGCTTCAGAGTTAAGATTTAAGGAGTTAGAAGAGAGGGTTAATAGTGTGGTAAAAGAGAGTGAGAAAAAGGTAGAGCTAATTGTAGCTACTAATCCAAGTTTAGAGGGAGAGGCTACTGCTGCATATATACAGGATATCTTTAGTATTTTGCTTAAAGAGGGTAAAATACATGTATCAAGATTAGCAATGGGTTTACCAACTGGTGCAGATTTAGAGTATGCAGATAGGTTGACTTTAAAGAGAGCATTAGAGGGTAGAAGAGATATTTAAGTAAAAAATATATATGAAACTGTATTCAACATTAGATAGGAAGATTGTAGATATCGTTCCTCAAAAGGATGGAGAATTCTCCATATATAGCTGTGGTCCTACAGTTTACTCTAGAATGCATGTTGGAAATATTAGGGCATATGTAAACTGGGATATATTACATAGAGCATTACTGTATCTGGGATATGATGTTAAAAGAGTAATGAATATTACTGATGTAGGCCATATGTCATCTCAAGATGATTTTGGTGACGATTTTGGTGATGACAAGATGGATAGGCAGGCGCAAGAAGAGGGATTAGTGCCAATAGATATAGCGAATAAATATATAGATACTGTGTTAGAGGATTTTAGGAAATTAAATATACTTGCACCAAATGGAGAAGAGATTCCTCAAAATCTTAGATACTCGGATGTAGGTAAATATGGATGGAGTAGAGCTACAGAATATATCAATGAAATGATAGAGATGATTAGGAGGATGGAAGAGAATGGGTATACGTATGAGACAAAACAAGCAGTATATTTTGATGTAAGTAAGTTAGATGACTATACAATATTCACAGGACAAGAATTAAGTGAGAAAGGGATTGCTGTTCGAGATGAGGTTGGTGTAGATCCAGACAAAAAGAATCCTGCTGACTTTGTTCTTTGGATGAAGAGAGTAGGTAAATACAAAGATCACATTATGAATTGGTCCTCTCCTTGGGGAGATGGTTTTCCTGGTTGGCATATAGAGTGTTCTGCAATGGGTACAAAAATATTAGGTGAGTATTTTGATATTCATACTGGTGGTATAGATCATATACCTGTACATCATACTAATGAGAGAGCACAAAATATTGGTGCTTACAAACACCCTGTTGTTAAGTATTGGGTGCACAATGAGTGGTTACTAAATAAGGATGAGGAGAAACTTTCTAAGAGTAAGGGTGGAGCAAATACCTTACCTGAGATTGAGCAGTTAGGTTTTAATCCTCTAGATTTAAGATACCTTTTCCTTTCTATCAACTATAGAACTAAGGTAAGTTTCTCTTTAGAAGCTTTAGAGGGTGCTAAGAATGCTAGATTAGCTTTAGTAAGAAGAATTAAAGAGTTAGGCAGTAAAGAGGGTAATGTAATAGATGAGTATGTAATTAGATTTAAAAAAGAGTTAGAGAACAATCTTAATATGTCTGGAGTATTAGGTTTAGTAAATGAGTTACTTAAGTCAGAATATCCTAAAGAAGATATACTTTCTACTATATATGATTTTGATAGGGTATTAGGTTTAGATTTAAGTAAGATTTCTTCTTCAAATGAAGATAGTAATACAGAAGAAATAGATAATTTACTTAAGCAAAGGCAAGAGGCTAGGGATAGTAAGGATTTTAATGAGTCAGATAGATTAAGAGATTTAATTTACGAGAAGGGATATAAGGTATTAGATACACCCCAAGGACAGAGTATTGTAAAAATAGATGAGTAATCAAAATACATTTACAGTTGAATTTAAAAAAGATGAACTAGAGAGTGTTAGAGAAGTTCTTTTAGCAAATAACTGGAGGGAAGAGGCTCATGATAATCTATACGTTATTTTTAGATTAAGGAGTCCTAAGGGTTCTGTAGCTATGATGTATAGTAGTGGGAAATTAGTATTTCAGGGTAGAGAAGATTTTACATCCGTTATATCCAATATTAAAAAAACAGATAAAGAGGTATCTACAGAGGTATTTAGACCCCATATGGGTGTAGATGAGGTAGGTAAGGGTGACTATTTTGGTCCTTTAGTAGTAGTTAGCTGTTTTATTACAGAGGAGTTTTCTAAGAAGGTTAAACTTTTGGGTTTTGCAGACTCTAAGAAATTCTCTGATGGGAAAATAAAAAATCTTTTCGATATGGTAAGTGATTATCCATACTATTACTCTTCAGTATTAGAGCCAGAGGAATACAATAAACAGATTGAAGAGTATAAAAATGTATCTATACTACTTGCTAAACAGCATACCAAAGTTATTGAAATGGGTTTGTTAGATTTAAGAGAGAAGGGTATTAAATGTGAATATGTTGTTGTAGATCAGTTCTCTACTTCTAAGAGTAGGGTATCTAATGAATTGGGTGAACTAGGTAAACAGTGTGAATTGATACAGCATCATAAGGGGGAGTCAGATACAGCTGTTGCTTGTGCTTCTATAATAGCGAGAGGTATCTTTCTAAGAGAGTGGAGTAAGATGAATGAGAAATATGATTTTGAATTTCCTAAGGGTGCATCTAATGTAATATCCCAGGGTAAAGAGTTTGTAGCATTACACGGTAGTGAAAAACTAAATGAGGTAGCTAAAATCGGTTTTAAAACTACTAAGCAGGTAATGTCCTTTCTCTAAGCTTTTCTCTTTTTAGAAATATCTTCAGCTAAAGACTTAGAAAGTAGTATACCTATTACTGTTACTATCAGTAATGCAAGCAATTCAAATATATAGTTATTAATCTCTAT
>JAVEVH010000074.1:0-2611 GCA_034005145.1 Candidatus Dojkabacteria bacterium
CAAACAGGAGCAGAGAATCTTTTAGGAAATGGAGATATGCTCTACAAAGATCAGAGTATGTCTAAGCCTGTTAGAATCCAAGGCTGTTTCATTTCTACTGAAGATACAATGGATATAATTGGGCAATTGAAAGCACAAACTCATCAAGATTCAGAAGAAGAACAGTTAGATATATCTGCTGCACCTACTAAGGGAGGAATTAATGGAGCAGGCTCTGATGAGAGAGATCCTGAATTTGAGAAAGCTCTTCAAGTAGTCATATCTGAAGAGAAAGCCTCTGCATCCTTACTCCAAAGAAGATTAAATATTGGGTATAACAAGGCAGCAAGATTAATGGAACAGTTAGAAAAGGCTGGCGCTATTGGTAAGCAAGATGGAGTTAAACCAAGAGAGGTTCTAGTCTCCTCTTCCTCTGAGATAATGGGAAGTTCTAACCAAGATATGTCAGATGACTTCTAGGTTTGATATACTCTCATTGATATGGTAACCGCAGGAGAAGTAATAAAGAATAAAAGAGAATCCCTAGGCAAGGACTTAAATAGTGTTAGTGTAGATACAAAAATCCAAAAAAGATTCTTAGAATATATTGAGAATAATCAATTTGAAAAGTTTGATTCAAAAATATTTGCTACTGGCTTTATTAAAATATACTCTAAATATCTAGGCTTAGATGTAGAGAAAATATTAGCACTCTATAGACGAAGTACCTTAGTAGAAGTTAAAAACAGTAATAAGAAGACCTCTGTTAATAAAAAGAGAAAATTACCTAAGATAAATATATCTCCTAAGATATTAGCAATTACTACATTAGTAATATTTCTTTTACTAATAGTAGGATATGTTGGATATCAGATATATAAATTTCAAACACCTCCTTCACTTACAATTGTTGATCCTATCGATGGGTATATAACTAATGAAAAAAGTACCATACTAAAAGGTCTTACCCAGGAATCCGTACTAATAGACGTAAATGATAAACAGGTAGATGTAAACAGTAAGGGAGAATTTGAGACAGAGATATTTTTAATAGAGGGAGTAAACACCATAACTGTAAGAGCTCTTAAATCCTCTAATAGTAATTTAGAAACGAATAAAACATTAAAAGTAATATATACACCACAGCAGGAAGGAGAAGATGAGATAGAAACAAAAGAATTTCTCATTACTCTTTCCATTACCCAATCCCCCTCATGGATTAAGTTAGATATCGATGATGAGAATAAGATATCTCAAGTATTACAACCAAATACAATAAATGAATTTGAGGTAATTAATAAGTTCACCTTAGTAACAGGTAGAGTACAAAATACCAAACTCGAAGTTAATGGAGAAGAAATACCTCTAACAGCATCTACTCAAACAGGAATAACCCAAATAACGTGTACTGTTGTTGAGAATGAATTAGAATGCCAATAAATACCACAAAATTGGTATAATTACTCAATGGAATCATCTAGAGATCAAATAGAAGAGATTAAAAACCGTTTAGACATTGTTGATGTTGTAGGGAAGTATGTTCAATTAAAACAGGCCGGAAAGAACTTTTCTGGTAAGTGTCCCTTCCATTTAGAAAAAACTCCCTCCTTTATCGTAAGTCCTGAACTTCAAAGATATAAATGTTTTGGATGTGGTGAAAATGGAGATATTTTTAACTTTGTACAAAAGATTGAGAATATTGATTTCCCTGAGACCTTAGAGAAACTAGCTAAAGAGGCAGGTGTAGAGTTAAAAAAGATAAAAAGTAATACACAGTATCAAAGATTAGAAGAGATAAATAAAAGGGCTGCAATATTCTTCTTTAGACAAATTAAAGATAGTAAATACGCATCTGTGCTCAAGTATATACACGGTAGAGGTATAAATGATGAAAGTATACAAAGCTTTGGTATAGGGTACTCTCCAGGGGGTACAGGGCTTCTAAACTACATTCAAAAGGATAATAAGTATTCTAAAGAGGAATTACTACTCTCAGGTCTTTTTGTAGAAAAAGAGGGTAAATTAAGAGACAAATTCTATAAACGAGTAATGTTTCCAATTAGATCTAGTTCAGGAAAGGTAATTGCATTTACAGGTAGAATACTCCCTAACAATGATTTCGGGCCTAAATATATGAACTCTCCTGAAACCCCTATATATCACAAAAAAGAGAATGTATATGGGCAATACGAATCTAGACAAGAGATTAGAAAACTTGACTTTGTAATAATGTGTGAAGGTACCACAGATGTAATCTCTGCCCATCAATTAGGAATTAAAAATATAGTTGCGCCTCTAGGTACAGCACTTACATCAGAACAGCTTCTCAAACTCTCTAAGTTAACAAAAAATATACTCTTTCTTTTTGATAATGATACAGCAGGTCAACAAGCATTAGAGAAAGCCTTTATACTCTCCCAACCATTAGAATTAAATACCTATGCTAACAATACAGAGCCATATAAAGATGTAGATGAAATGATAAAAAAAGATCCGAAAGGGTTTAAATTACTAGCGAAAAAGAGAGTAGATGCATACACATATATGCTTACACAGTACATAAAAGAGAAAGACCTCAATAATTTTGAAGATTATCAACGGACTGTTTCATGGATGGAGAGAATTTTGAGTA
>JAVEVH010000075.1:0-2506 GCA_034005145.1 Candidatus Dojkabacteria bacterium
TCAAATGATCAACAATCTTTCTGTTAATCTCTTCTGGTACTCTCTGATCAAAACATCTATTACCTGCTTCCATATGAAATACAGGTATTTTGTTTCTCTTTGCAGATATAACAGCTAAGCAAGAGTTTGTATCACCATATAGAAGTAATGCATCTGGCTTGTGCTCTTTAAAAAGTTCATCAGAAATTTTAATAACATTCCCTATTGTTTCAGCAGGAGTTTCTCCAGCAGCATTCATAAAGATATCAGGTTTTCTAATACCCATACCCTCAAAAAATATCTCATTTAATTCATAGTCATAGTTTTGTCCTGTATGAACAAGAATATGCTCTACATATTTATCTAATTCAGGAATAACAGTAGAAAGTTTAATAATTTCTGGCCTTGTACCAACGATAGTCATTATTTTCATAGAAAATATTCTCCAATTTATTTTTATATCTTCATTCCCTCAATTAAATGAGGATATGTTTCTTTATGATTAACAACCCACTCTCTCATTTCTTTTACCATTTGATCATAGCTAGGAATACCGAAATCAAAACTCTTCTCTGTTCTAATAAGAGTTTTCTCACTTACTACATCTGGATTATGATTTATTGTTATATTTTTATCAAAATATTTCTTAAACAAATCTAGAAGATTGTATTTACTTATTGTTTCGTTATTTACACAGTGATGTAATCCAGCAAGCTTTTTCTCTATTGCAATCTCCATACATTTTGCAAACCAGATGGTGGTAACTCCTGTCCATAGGACTTTATCATAACCTCCAACCTCTCCTTCTTGATCCATAAACCATTTGAAAAGTCCTATGCCTTTTTCGTTAATATCAGGACCTACTATAGAGGTTCTGAGAGTTACACTCCTCTCATTTCTTACTTCTCCTAAAGCTTTAGATCTTCCATAGAAGCTTGTTTCATTAGGCACACTATCCTCATTATAGTTTCCATCTTTTCCATCAAATACACAATCAGTACTTACATGTATAAACTTGTATTTGTATATTTCAGAAAGTTCGTCTAAATAGTGAGGAAGATAGCTATTGATTAATACTGCTAGAGCTTTGTAATCTTCTGCAGCCTTGTTAAGAATACCTATACAGTTTATAACTACATCAGGACTTACTTCCTTTATAACCTCTTCTAGACCATTAAGAGAATCTTTTATCTCAAAAAATAGCTTTGATTCTTTATCTCTTCTTGTAGTACAAACTACTTCATGACCCTTTTCTTCGAAGTAAAGCTTTACCACATGTCCAAGCATACCATCTGAACCTAAGAGTAATATTTTCATTCTTCTATTTCTCCCATTTTAATTAAAAGTTCTACCATACCATCTACGTCTAACCTCTCTGTATTATCTGATGTATATTCAGTAATCTCTTCGAAATCTTTATTACCCTTTTCAAAATATTTACCATAGTTTAAGTCTCTATCATCCATACTAATTCTGAAGTAATTACCCAAATCCTCTGCCCTCATCATTTCTTCTCTAGTAACTAATGTCTCAGCTTGTTTCTCTCCATGCCTTGTACCTATTATATTTGTATTAACAGGTACACCCTTGTGTTTACATACTGCCTCTGCAAGAGTCTCAATTGTAGCTGCAGGAGATTTCTGTACAAACAAATCCCCTGGCTTACCATTCTCAAATGCAAAAAGTACTAAATCAACAGCATCTTCAAGAGTCATCATGAATCTTGTCATATTAGGATTCGTAAGTGTTAATGGTTTTCCTTCTTTTATCAAATTGTAGAAAAGAGGAATAACAGAACCTCTTGATCCCATTACATTTCCATATCTTGTAACACAAATAGTTGTGTCATCACCTGCAACTGTTCTTGCTCTTGCTACAGCAACCTTTTCCATTAATGCTTTACTCATACCCATCGCATTAATTGGGTATGCAGCTTTATCTGTACTCAAACAAATAACTTTTTTTACTCCATTTTTAATTGCTGAATTAACTACATTATCAGTACCAATGATGTTTGTTTTTACAGCTTCCATAGGAAAAAACTCGCAAGAAGGGACTTGTTTCAAAGCTGCAGCCTGAAATACATAATCTACTCCTTTCATAACATTATCAACAGAACCTAAATCTCTAACATCTCCAATATAAAACTTTATCTTGTCATTAGAGTATTTCTTTCTCATATCATCCTGCTTCTTCTCATCTCTAGAAAGAATCCTAATCTCTTTTATATCAGAATCTAAAAATCTTTTAAGAACTTTATTTCCAAAAGATCCTGTACCACCAGTGATAAGTAAGACCTTATCCTTAAAAATATTTTTCTGATCTTTATCCATGAATAGTTATTATTTAGTAATATTATTTAGCTTATCCGATACTATATACCAGTAACCCTCTCTTTTCAATCATCATACCTCTCTTTCTTTAACTCATACAGTATCTTTTCTTGATTTACTCTTACTCTGTTAAACATATTTGCAAGTAATCCAACTATCACTAACAGTAAACCAAATACTAAGAAACCAAAACC